>JAFYTT010000010.1 GCA_017558715.1 Clostridia bacterium
GCGGAGAGGTAGTTATAGATTTCCTTGACTTCTGCGGGCAGATCGTCAATGGAGGGGATTTCGGGCATGCCAGTGCCGCCGGTGATAGAACCGCCGAGCGTACCTGCAACGGTTGCCATGATCTGAATCTTGACATCTGCAGGCTTATCAGCGAGAATCGTATTGATAGCAGTTTCAGCAGCTTCCTTCTGAACAGCTTCATCGGAGAAGTCAACGCCGGGAGCAGTATAAGTGTCAAGAATGGTTTCAAAGACAGCAATTGCTTCATCGGGAGTTACAAGTCCGTCCAGTGCATCATAGGTGTCCAGAATGGGCGTGACCATGGAAACATCAACGATGGGAGTATACGCAGGATCCTTCATAACGCCGACAACGTCCTTGAGCAACTGAATCTTTTCAGCTGCGGTAAGATCGCCGGGAGTTACAGCCATCTTCAGAGCGGAGCCCTGATAATTGGTCAGCGTGTAGTAAGTGTAATGGAGGATATCCTTAACTTCCTGATCGGAGATTACACCGTCGCCCTTGAGGCAGCCGCCGACAAAGTCAACGATGGAAACTGCCATTGCGTCAGTGATATAACCCTTTTCGGAAAGCATATCGTAAAGTGCTTCAACGAGTGTTGCAGTGGGCTTGATTTCATCATTGATATATCCATCCATTTCAAAAATGGTATAGAGGTTGCCAATGATATCAATCTTTTCAGCATCTGTACGACCTTCGTAGTCATAAACTTCGTTGACAATGAATTCAGCGAGTTCAAGCGTTGCAGCTTCACCCTGATCGCCGAGGAGCATGGTGTCTACGAGATAGTCAATAATCGCATTGGTCTGATCGCCATTGATATATTCGTTTTCGAGGAGATAGGAATAAGCCTTGTTTACAGTCAGAGCGTCAGACTTAACATTCTGAACTTCTGCTGCGGGATTACCGTATGCAGCAATCATATTGACTGCAAGACGGTCATGGTTTTCGGGAGTGGGATGCGCTGCGATACCGTTACCCATCTTGTTGAGGGCGAAGAAACGGATAACGCCGAGCATGTTGGTTCTGAAGAAGTCTGCCAGATCATCAATGATATCTGCCATCGGTCTGTTAACATCCATAACATCGATGTTACCAAGACCCTGCAGAGTAGCCAGCATCTGTTCGTTATCGGAATAGGTAACGACTGCCTGAACATCGATTTCAGACTTATCAAGGCTTTCGAGCATAACCCTTTCACAGCCGAGGTAAGCAAGAGAACCGACAACCCAGTTACGCTTGTCTTCACCCTTTACTGATGCGTCCCAAGCATTTGCGACCAGGAATTCTTTGACAGTCATGTCAGCATCTACAGAAAGTGCGAGTTCGACACCGTCAGTAATACCTGCATTACAGTCATTGAAAGGATATGTCTGAGCAGAACCGCCAAGACCTGCCGCCTTAATACCGGGCCAAAGGATTTCATTGTAAGCAGTAATCGTCTTATAACGAATGATAGAACCGTCAAGACGACCGTTTTCACATGCTGTATTGTTCATGCATGCAACACAAGTGGGATCATCGCAATACAGCTTGCCCCAGTTTTCTGCTGCAACATAAGGAATGACCTTGGAAATCATCGTAGGATCATCGGGCTGGTCTACATAGTAGATTGCACCATCAAATTCTGCGTTATTTGCCATGTAATCAGCAGCAATACCTACAATATAGTCATTCATGACTTCGTAGATTGCGCCCATGGTTTCGCCCATGTTTACAACTTCTTCACCTTCGCTTGTGATGGAGATGCCGTAGTGGGAATTCAGCAGACCGACAAGCATAATTTCTGCATCGGGGTTATTCGCGCCGATCCATTCAATGATTGCCTTATAAGCCTTCATGTAGCTGAACGTGATGTATGTCATCAGCTGGCACAGACGGTCAGCATCAACATCTTCAGCAATCTGTGTACCGAGCTTGCTGGAGATAACTGCGTACATTGCATTGTAGAGTTCATCGACAATATATCGCTGATCTTCATCTACAAGCTCGTACGTATCTTCGAGCGTCATTTCATAGTAGATATAGTCTTTCTGTGTACCATATTTACCGTCGGAAAATTCGCCGCCGCCCATAGCTCCCCAAATCTTGAAGAGTCTATCCATGAAGTATGCATCGAATGCAGCATTACCAAGAGCAAGAGAGATGACATCAGCTTCAATCAATTCCGTTGTGAAATAATCGCGGAGATATTCAAACTGAGCCTCGTACTCATAAATCTCGTTACCGGTAGTGATAGTGGGGTCAAGACATGCATCAACATACCATGTCATGTATCCTTCGTAACCACAAGATGTACCTTCTATGAATGTAGGCCATTCGTGGCTGTCTAAAGGATCCTTGCCATCCTCAATTTGATTCTTATACTGCACGTCACAACCATTCCAGAAATAGTTCCAAACATTACCGAAGTAGCCATCCTTGAGCGGCCACTTGGAACTATCCTTGGGGTCGGAATCTCCGAGACCAAGCAGGAGGTACAGATCCTCTGCACGGAAAGCGGAGGTTGCGAGCTTGGTATGGTCAACATCATATCCAAGTTCCGTTAAGTATTCTTCGAACTGAAGCGCATAGGAACCTTCACCATACACGCCTTTACCGGTAAAGTAGTTATACTCATCGGTATCTGTATGGAGATTGGAACCAACGTCATGTTCGTCCTGATTATAGCCGGTAAAACCATAACCGTTGGTCATAGAGTCGCCAATGGAAACGTACTTAATGGTCTTCTGTTCAGAACCACCAGTCGTTGCAAAAGCGACACTACTGAAGCTAAACATCATTGCTACGACAAGCAGCATTGCGATCAGCTTCGTGCTTTTGATTTTCATCAAAATTCACTCCTTTTAGAATTTTTATTTGAGACAGTCATAAGGTTGTTTTTTCGTTTTCCTCGCCGTAGTGCAGACAGCAGAAATATGGTAACAATAGCAGACCTTTGTTGCCAGCGCTGACAGTTTGGAAATCAAACAAAAAACAAAACAATATAACTGTACTCTTGAGTTTATTTGCTCCCTCATTATAGCACAAAAGTATTTTTTTGTCAATGCGATTTGGCAACAAAAGTCTGCTTTTGTTTGCATTTGGTTATTATGCACTATTACATGGACTTGTTTTTGTTTATTTTGGTTCTTTCAGCATGTTCTGCTTTCATCCATTTCTGAAATCCTGTGTGCGATACGCCCAGCTGCTTTGCCGCGCTCCTGCCGGAGATCTCTCCCCGTATCCATGCGCCCTTCACTTCTTCGTAGTTTTCCGGGCGCTCTGCAGGGCGTCTGCCGAACCGGACTCCGCGCGCCATCGCCGCTTCAATACCTTCTTTCTGCCGCTGATGAATGAATTCCCGCTCTGTCTGCGCAACATAGGACAGCAGCTGCAGAACAATGTCCGAGATCAATGTTCCTGTCAGGTCTTTTCCATGCCTTGTGTCCAACAGCGGCATATCAAGAACCACAATCTGTACCTTTCGTTCCTTCGTTATAATACGCCACTGTTTCAGAATTTCGTCATAGTTTCTCCCCAGCCTGTCGATGCTCTTAATCACAAGTGTATCGCCGGGCTTGATTTTTTTCATCAGACGACGGTATCCCGGACGGTCAAAATCCTTTCCCGATTGCCTGTCCACAATCATGTTACGTGGAGAAATCGCGTATTCTTCCATCGCGCGGCGCTGTCGTTCTTCATTCTGATCTTTGGATGATACTCGAATATATCCGTATATCGCAGTTTCTGCCATGATTTTGTCTCCATTTTTTACTTTCCGATTGTTGTTTTCCAATGAAAAAACGCCGCAGCCGGCATAATAACCGGTTACGGCGTCGTTTTTAATTTTATACAAGTTTTATAAATGCGCGTTAATTTTTCGAGAAGAGATTTTTTGCTCCGCGGCAGATTACAGCTCCATAAATCGAGCAAGGATGACTGCGATCTGTGCGCGGCTGCCGGATGCTTTCGGGGAAAGTGCGGTTTCGGACGTACCTCCGATCAGACCCGTCTCGTTCGCCCATTCCATCGCATCAAGTGCCCATTCGCTGATATCGGATGCGTCGGCGTATGCGTTGAGAGTATGTTCCGTCGCAGTGTCGATGCCCTTGAATGCTGCATAGCGCGCGAGGATCACGGCAATCTGTTCACGGGTGATGACATCGGCAGGCGCAAACTTCGTTTCGCTGATGCCATTTACAATACCGGTTTCCGCTGCCCACAGGACTGCGTCTGCATACCATGCTTCGGATGTGACATCTTCAAATGCAAGTTCGCCTTCCACAGCAGGTGCTTCTTCCAATCTATAAAGCATTGTAACAAGCTCTGCACGGGTGATCTCTGCATCGGGAGCAAACTTCTCATGTCCGACTCCCTGCATAATTCCCTTTTTCAACATAATATCTACACCAAGATGATACCATGCGTTCGGATCAAGATCAACAAATTCCTTCGACGGGCAAGCTTCTCCACCATCACATACATAAGGTTCAGGCTTTTCGGGTTCTGTCGGAACAATGGGTTCGGACGGCTTGATCGGTTCGGAGGGTGCCGAAGGGGTGCCGGGTTCGTCTGTATCCCCAGACGGAGGAAGCGGAATAATCGGAGAAGGTCCTTCGGGGATATCAGGAGTTTCAGGCACATCCGGAATTTCGGGTACATCGGGGATCTCAGGTACATCCGGAATTTCGGGTATATCCGGAACTTCTGGAGTTTCCGGGATTTCGGGTTCATCAGGAACCTCAGGAGTTTCCGGAACTTCGGGCTCCTTCGGGAATTCCGGGAAATCCGGGATACCGGGGAATTCAGGTGTACTCGGAATTTCAGGCAACGGCTTTTCTTCCAGCGCGGGAATATCCGTAATCTTCACTTCGCCGCACTTCACACATTCAAGGGTTTCCGTTCCCGGAACACCTACCTGCGGGGCGACATATGCAGTGCGTACAAACTTATGAACAGGAGCAAAGGAGACCGCATGAATCAGACGTTCTGCAATGTATTCATGTCCCGCTTCGGTTGCAAGCATCTTCTTTGCCATTGTGGAAAGCGTTCTCATGAGTGCTACTGTCGACATGTTCGCACCCAAGGAAATGGTACCGACACCGACGACCTCAGCATCAGGTGCCGAAACAAATGTGATATCATTCATGATTGCTGTCAAACCATAGAAGAAGTCTGCCGCTTCAATGATATCGTCAAATAACAAACCAATGTCAGCGAGTTGTCCATCCATATCGACAATCATTCCGTCAAAAGGATTATACATGCCAATGACAATCAGATCTGCATTCGGATTTATCGCCTTGATAGCTTCCACTGCTCTCATAGATTCGATACAGTGGCGAACAACCACATATGCGAGTTTTTCGATCATAGCCTCAGTGACAAACGGAATCTCTCCCGCGTCGGCCGTGAGGGATGCAAACAATTTTGCGACCACTGCAAGAACAAGCTGCTTTTCAGATTCCGTCAGATATTGTTCCCAATTGACGGGATCTCCACCGAGAAGTTCAAAAATTACGTTCTTAAGTGCAGTAGAATCAAGGTTATATGTAATGATATCGGCTTCAGCAATCGCCTCACGGTTTGCCTCGACGTAAGAGGAAACATTCTGCGCATTCAGTTCATTGAATGTCTTATCCTTGTCCTGTGCAGAAACTGCGAGATTGGTAAAGTTAACCTCAACGCCAGAAGCGCTGATTGCATCTGCAAACAAATCTGCATACTTCGGGACACTGCTCTTCAAACCGTCACCTGCAGTCACAATTCCGCCAAGTGCGACATAGTTAACGGAAGGTTTGCAGGTGCTGTACGTTAAATGCGTAACCTTTTCGAGTTTCTCGCCGTACATTTCGAGGATCTCAGCTTCCAACTCACCCATCACGCGGTCATAAACGCTCATACCGGCAATCTCAGATTTAATTGCTTCTGTAATCGCATTGTAAACTTCACGCTGACCATTCTCACTGGGATGACCATAGAAGCTATTACCGATACCAGTCCTTATATAATCAACCGCGCAGGAGATATATCGGAACGTTTCGATATTACGGACTGCTGCAAGGGTACTAAGAATTCCCGAGGGATATTCCTCCGCAGCATCAAACTGATAGGAAGGATCTGCAGCAGCGGAAAGCGCTGCTTTCATAGCGACATCGAGGAAATCCTCACGGAAAACACCACTTCCAATACCATCACCCATAACAGTAAACAAATCGATCGTATCAACCCATGCGCCTTCCTGCATAATATGTGCCATCGCATCATATGCGGCATTCAGCATTCTGTCGTAGATTGCACGGACCTGTCGATACTCGTCCGGTAGTTGTTCTGGCTTTGCAAAAAACAAATTGACCAGTGGCGTATCCTGAATCTTGATCTGCTGACCAAACAGTTTACCAAGGTATGTTGTTACACTATCTGAGGGGGCAAAGCCTTCAACCTCGATCTCATCAGAGAGAAGTTCAGTAAACATTCTGCGGACATGGAATTTGAGAAGCAGATCAGTATCATAAATATCGAAACTATCACGGATATTCTGACTGATGGTCGCAGGGGCGCCATTATAAGCACTGATCTCATCGAGGAAAAATTCCACATGTCCCCCCTCCATAATATCAGCATATAAATATTCATCAGCATTAGCAGACATGCCTGCAACATACATATTTGCTGCATTGATAACTATACCAAGCATCTCACCATACGGAAGAGTAACATCCGTTCTGGGGAGTGTTGAACTTAATCCTTTCATGATGTTCTGTACACTCACAGCAACAATCATCGCATCGGAATTCAGTTCACGGATACGTTCAACGATAATATCAAAATTATAGCAGTAACTTACCAGCGCATATGCAAGGACATCCACAATCTCGTTAAACAGATCCATGGGTACGTCACGCAGTTCTTCTTCGTATCTGTCAAACAAGAGCTGCATGACAAAAGCCTTACCCTCTTCGTAGGTCTTCGCAAGTTCCGGATCAATATTCGCAATATCATGACCATAGTAGCTGTTGCTGCCGATCTCATGGCCAAGAAAAACGCCAAAGTTATTCATACCGATATCCAGCGTGATCAAATCCGCAGTTGCGATATAATCCTGATAAGCATGTCTAAGAGCGACAAGAGCCTTTTCAAAGTGCTCTTCGGTTACATTTGCATATCCTACACTGGCGTCCGGCATCGGAAGTTCATCAGAATGCGTTCTGTTGTATTCCTGTCTGCCGGCAAAATAGAACCAGTTATCATCAAGATTTGGATTAAAACCGGTGGTATCGTAGAATCTCCACTTGATATAGGGATCAACGGGATATGCATTGGGATCGTTGTCGTCCTGGATCAGAAAGCGAACCTCTTCAGCACGCATCGAACTCATTGCAAGTTCATTGCGTTCCACATTGCCAACACCGAATATAGCTTCCAGATCATCGGCAATCAGGTCGGGATAACTATCCTCTACCTGCTGCTGATAGCCGTAGATATTCAGACCCGCCTTCAGAACCGGCACTTCATAAACATTGTTTTCCCAATCAGGAAGACCGGTATTTGGGTCATATTCGTTGGGCAGATAGCCACGCATACCATAGCCGTTTGCATTGGATGCACCGATGGAAACATAGTTGATCTTTCCGTCCGTGTTGACATCCTGAACTTGTGCCGCGAATACAGTTGTGCTCATACCAAGCATCATGCCGAAAACAAGTGCACAAGATATAAAGCGACGCAGAGAATTGGATTTTCGATTCATAGTAACCTCCTTCTTGACATCCGATCAAAATCACAAAGACCGCCGGATTGTCGTAAAGGGAACCTTTATAGGATTTGCTCCCTTTATTATATGTACGGCTCTATTGTTCAACTGTCAAATATAAGCTGGCAGAACCGCACATACCAAACTTATGATTCAAATTGTCCTGGGGTCGGAAGCCCCTTCTTTTACAGATCATCCCATAAAAGCTTATTTTCCTCAAAAGCCCTCCCTATTATTTGGTTTATTACGCATTATTTTACCTATGATATCATTATACCATGTTATCTGCCGTATTGCAATATTTTTCTGATAATTTACAAAAATTTCCGTTCTGTTTCATCGTCAGAATATCTACAATCCACAAACTTACCATAAATTCCCCGCCCGATACAAAAACGTCACAATCTGTGCTCGGGTACAGACTGCATCCGGCGAGAAAACTCCCTCTCCTGTTCCGAGCGTAATCCCCTGCTGCACCGCCCATGCGACAGCATCGGCATACCAAGCATCATTTGCAACATCGGAAAAAGATGTTACGGCTTTTACCACCGGACATCCTGCGGCACGCCAGAGCATAGTCACGATCTGCGCACGGGTACATTGAATATCCGGCGAAAAGGTTGTTTTTGAGGTACCTGAAGTGATCCCGGTTTTCGCCGCCCAAAGAACGGCCTTGTAATAATACGCGGTCATCGGAACATCTGCGAAATCAGTAGTACCCCCAATGACCGGACAATCAACCGAACGCCACAGCATTGTCACAATCTGTGCGCGACTGCAAACCATGTCAGGTGAGAAAACACGGTCAGCTGTTCCCTGCGTGATTCCCTGCTGTGCTGCCCATGTTACTGCATCATAATAATAGCTGTCGGAAAGAACGTCATCGAACATCGGGATTACCGGTTTCGAATCGTTGTTTGAAGACATCTGCGGTTCTGCCGGGATCTGCGGGTCTACAGGGATGATTGGTGTCGGGACATCCGGTGTCGGCGTAACCGAAGGATCGGTCGGAGCATCCGGCATATCCGGTTCCGACGCTTCCGGGGGCTCTGTAGGATCGTCCTTTTCGGCCGGTGTGTCCGACCCATCCGGGATTTCTATGCGATTTTTGTCTGTTTCCTCTGATCCGTCGGAAAATTGCGCGGTCACGGTAACAAGTCTGTAATCGATACCGTTATCTTTGACAATTTCTTCCTTTATAGATATAACGCCTTGTTCTGATGTCTTGCAAACTTCACAGGTTTTCTCGGCAGCTGCCGATCTCCCATCCGAATTCCATGAAAATACCACACTGCCAAAACGGTGTCCTGTCGGCGCGATCACATCCGATTCAGCCAATGTCATCTTACATACCGAGCAGATCATTTTCGCCGAGAATCCTTCCTCGGTGCAGGTTGCCTCGCGGGATTCCAATTTCTGCGGAGTATGCTTTCCGGTTGCGGCAATGATCGTCTGCTTCACCAATATCGCATGGCATACGTCACAAATCTCGCCCTCGGTATATCCATCCTCAGTACATGTAACATCTCGCGCATCCAATTTGATAGGCGTATGTCCCAAAGCAGGAATGACAATTTGCTCTATCAAGACTGCATTACATACCGTGCAGACCTCACCGTCTCCACGACCTTCCTCGATACAGGTCGGTTCATAGCCGGGGACAGCTTTGGCTGTATGACCTGTTGCCGGGATTACCATCGGCTTCTGAAGCACC
>JAFYTT010000080.1 GCA_017558715.1 Clostridia bacterium
CCCAGCACGCACCGAGCAGCGGATGGTCGGCGTATTCGATGAAGTCCACCATATCCTGTCCCGTGTAGAAGTAATACCGCTCACCCATGTTGGCGCGGGTACTGTTTTCAATCAGCAGCATCACGCCTGTCTTTTCCATCGTCGGAATCAGACGGCGGACAAAGCGCATATTCTGCTCAAAGTATTCTTCTTTGGACAGCCCCAGCTTCCAGCCTGCATGATAGACCGTATGCGGAATACCGAGCATCGCACAGACCTCGATTGCCCGCGCGGTCACAGCGACCTGCAGCTCCCAGTTCTGCTCAAACTCGAGCGGATTGCAGGACGGCGCGTGAGACTGCACAAAATCCATACCAAGCTCGTCTGCCGCACGGCGGATGCGGTCAACCTCATCGCGCCAGTTATTCTGCATAAAAGGAGATGCGGCGGTATTGTCCTGATACATGCTCAGATCGATGTGGCGAAATCCCGCACGGTACAAAGCGCGGATACGGTCGGTGTTATCGTTATAGATGTGACCGAAGTCACCGGTTGTTGTTGCAAGCTTCATATCATTCGTTCTCGTCTACAAAGACCTTCTTGATCGCTTCCAGATAACCGTAGCCATAGAGATCATCGGGTTCGAGATAGCTCGTTTCCGTCCATTCATTCCAGGAGTTGACGGTGATCAGCGGAACGGGCATCTCGTGGGAGTCGACAAACGCCTTGACACGGCGGAATGCATCCTCGACGTTCTCGGGCGTGTTGTTCTTGACAATACCGCCGCGGAACGAATAGAAGCGCGGGTTGTTGTCCCAGCCGAGCGAAACATGCGGATAGTACGGCACGTCGTACTTGTCATAAAATTCCTGCCAGCTGCGTTCCGCATCGTCGGTGATCTCGCGGTAATCACGGTCGATGTTCAGAAAATGCGCGTACTGGTAATTGGTCAGAGAGTCAAAGCCGAGTGCTTCCAGAATTTCTGCGGTTGATCTTCGGCTGGCGGCATTGGAGTCAACACCGCTGAGGTTCGGCACAGCAAGCGTCCTGTCGCCCCACTGTGTCAGCTGCAGTTCCAGCCCCGGATGACCTGCGGCAACAACCTTTGCGCGGAATTCATCGATGCAGCGGCGGGTATTTTCAAGACCGCCCAGACCTGCAATCAGGTTCTCGACATCGTAGATCATAAAGACAGGTTTTCCGTCGATTTTATAATAGGAAGGATGTGAGAAGTAGTTCTTGATCAGACGGTCACAGATGATGTTCCACTGTACCTCATCCTGCTTGCCGGACCAGACCATAATGTCACGTTCCGCATTGCGCTTGTCCCATGTCGTACCTGCGTCGTGGTTTGCCCACATCAGATAGAACTTCATGCGGTCGTTGTTCTTCGCCTTCAGAAAACCGTTGTTGAGGCACTGTTCCAGAAACGGTCTGTCATCATACCAGTACCAGTCATAGATGAAGACATTGACACCGTGGTCAGCGGCAGCGTTGATCTGCATTTCCATGACATACGGGTCAGCTTCGTTGACATAACCCCAAAGCGGCTTTCTCGGCCACTGGTGTCCCGGATACTTTGCTTCCGCCGCCTTGACAGACTGCCATTCGCCGTAGCCCTCGGGCCAGAAGATGCGGGAACGCGGTTCATCGCCCGTGTAAGACGGCCAGATGTATGCGGCGATATCGTATTGCTTTTTCATAGTTGTCCTCCGAAATTATTCGTTTTCATCCACAAACACTTTTTTGATCGCTTCCAGATATCCGTAGCCGTAAAGATCGTCCGGCTGCAGATAGCTTGCTTCCGTCCATTCGTTCCAGGAGTTGACGGTGATCAGCGGCACGGGCTGCTCATGCGCATCGACAAACGCCTTGATGCGGCGGAAGCCTTCCTCGACAGCCGCAGGCGTATTGTTCTTGACAACGCCGGGGCGGAAGGTCGTGAAGCGCGGATTGTTGTCCCAACCGAGGGAAATGTGCGGATAGTACGGGATGTCGTAGCGGTCGGTGTATTCCTGCCACTTCTTTTCTGCATCCACGATGATCTCGGCATAGTCGCGATCCATATTGCCGACAGCCGAAACAAACTGATAGTTGGTCAGCGAATCAAAGCCAAGACCGCGGATCACCTCGGTCGTGGAAATTCTGCCCGCATTGCCGTCAACACCTGTAACATTGAAGATCGCCTCGCCCATCTGCATCAGCTGCAGCTCCAAACCGGGATGACCTGCGGCGACCACCTTTGCGCGGAATTCATCGACACAGCGGCGTGCGTTTTCCATACCGCCCAGACCCTCGATCATGTTGACAACGTCGTAAATCATAAAGACCGGCTTGCCGTCGATCTTGTAATACTGCGGGTGGGAGAAATACTTTTCAATGATGCGGTCGCAGATGATGTTCCACTGTGTCTCGTCCTGCTTGCCAGACCAGATCATGTTGTTCTGCTCTGCTGTGCGCTTGTCCCACAGAGACATCGCATCGTGGTTTGCCCACATCAGATAAAACTTCATGCGGTCGTTGTTTTTCGCGCCCAGGAAACCGTTGTCAAGGCACTGCTCCAAAAACGGCTTTCCGTCGTACCAGTACCAGTCATAGATAAAGACATTGACACCGTGGTCAGCGGCAGCATTGATCTGCATTTCCATGACATACGGGTCAGCTTCGTTGCAGTAGCCCCACAAAGGCTTTCTCGGCCACTGGTGACTGGGATACTTCGGACCTGCCGCACGGACGGTCTGCCATTCGCCGTAGCCTTCAGGCCAGAAAATGCGTGCACGCGGTTCGTCGCCGGTGTATGCAGGCCAGATAAATGCTGCAATATCATAGTTCTTTTTCATATCATTGTTTCTCCTGTGGATTGTATAGTTCTGTTCCCCAATGGCAGCTTTGGAAGCCATTGTCAAAAAAGATGTTGAAAAACGGTGTCATTTTGTTGGCGGCTTCGATATCGGACGGTTTTGGCTGGGAAAGGAGCATGTCGGCAAATGCCGTCGTGACAGCACCGACAATGACCTTTCCGTACCACCAATCGGTTTCCTTGAGGGTACCGTATCCGAGTGCCAGCGTAATCGCCTCGGGTTCTTCATTCCAGCAGTGGATTTCAAACGTCTTTGCCGTTTGGAGAGCATCCTTTATGATCGAAAGCAAGCGGTGGTTGTCCTTTTCCGTGTAGTCAAGATAGAGTGTATTCTGAAAAAACACATTGACGGGAATCGCAGGCGTCGGCTTCAGTTCTCCGATCAGATCGGTCAGCACAGCAGTCATGTCCGCTTCAAGGTCATCAAAGTCGGGCGTGATATCCGTCTGTACCTCAATTTCTTCACATGCAACCGTTACATACCGCAGCTCGGTTGTTCCGGTCAGCAGCATGTGCACCTCGTATCCTGCATCGGTTTTGTATAATTCGTCATACAGATAGACGACATTGGAGTCAAACACGCCGTCACTGCCCATTTTTTTGCGGATGACAAGACCCTTTTCGCGTTCGTAGCGGGTGACCCCTCGAAAGGTAACAAGACAGTACGGCGTTTTCCCGCCGATGTATCCGCCATCCCGCAGAAGCATTTCAACAGTCTTTCCGTCTTTTTCCAGTCGAAGAACATTCGCATCATGAAAGCGAAAGGACGCGCGTATCTCCGGCGGAATCTTCTGTGCGGCAAGGTCTGCTTCTGCCGCCGCGTTGATCTGCTCCCATGCCGTTTTGTTTTCGGTTTCCTCAAGGGAAAGACGCTGATAAACCCGTTCCGTCATACGGTTCAGAGCCAGCAGACGCTTGTCCGCCGTTTCCCGTACCCATGCAGGATATGCGGAAAACACATATTTGAGCATATTCCGATAGCATTCATGAAAGCATGCGATCGTTTCTGTCGGGTCATATGGCAGCTCTCCCCGGTATATCGAGCGGCTATATTCCACTTCTTCGGCAAGATCGTGTTCGTAAAAGGCGCGGATTTCATCTTCCGTGTATTCCTTATCGGGAACAACGGTCATGCCGCTTGTGTAGTGTTGCTTCTGCATGAGATCATACCATTCTTTGGTATAGTATTTCATGGCTCTCCGGCTCCTTTACAGCACCGCCTGATAAATCTCATTTCTCGGCACGCCGCGCAGCTTGGCAACTGCCTTGATCGCATCCAGCTTCTTGGCTTCGGGATGCTCTGCCATATATGCCGCAACATGTTCTGCGGGCGTCATCGATGCCCAGTCCGCCTGCGCCTGTACCTCTGCATGAGGACATCCGCCGACGATCAGTACATATTCCCCACGCGGGTCGTGTTCCTTGTAATAAGCGACTGCCTCACCGACGGTAACGCGCATCGCTTCTTCATTGCGCTTGGTCAGCTCACGGCAGAGGGAAATCGGTCGATCCTCGCCAAATGCAGCCGCGAAATCATCCAGCGTTGCGCGGAGCTTGTGCGGTGCTTCATAGAAAATGATCGTGCGCTCCTCGGTTTTCAGAAAATCGAGTCTCGAACGGCGTTCACTCTTCTGCGTTGACAGAAAGCCTTCAAAGACAAACCGCCCCGTCGGCAGACCCGATAATGTCAGCGCCGTAATTGCGGCACAGCACCCGGGCACACTGATGACACGGATGCCGCGCTCGCCGCACAGTCTGACCAGATCCTCACCGGGATCGGAGATGGCAGGCGTTCCCGCATCGGTGATCAGTGCGCAGGACTGTCCCCCTTCCAGCTTTGACACAATCTCCTCGCCGCGCTGGCGTTTGTTGTGCTCAAAATAGCTGATGAGCGGACGGTGAATATCAAAACACGCAAGCAGCTTTGCCGAGTTGCGCGTATCCTCCGCCGCAATGAAATCGACGCCTGACAGCACCTTGAGTGCTCTTGCGGACAGATCAGCTAAATTGCCGATCGGCGTGGCTACAAGATACAAGGTTGACGGTTCAATCTTGTTTTTTTCTTCTTTATCATTTATCTCGAAGGAGGCAAACTCCTCCGGAAGTTCATACTCATGGGTTTTGATACTGCTCATGAAACGCTCCGTTTTCGTAAATATAGCGGCACTCCGCACTTTCTTCCCCGTTCTCATCGGTCAGAAGAAGCGGCTTTGTGACAAACATTCCATGCGCCGCGCCTTTCTTTGCTTCAACGAGGATCAGACAGGGGACATGGTTTTGGGAGGCGTAGACCGTCGTCAGCCGCTTCGGTGTCAGACCTGCCTCACATAATGCACATAACAATTCCGCTTCCCTGTCGGGACGGAAAACGACGGTAAAATAGCCGCCGAACTTCAAGATGCGCGATGCGGCACGGCAGAAATCGGCAATCGTGCCGTGAACCTCATGCCGTGCGATATCCTTTTCCGTGTGCGTGTTGCCGACACCCGACGATGCGCGCATATACGGCGGATTGGAAAACACCGCATCAACCTCACCGCCGACATCCTCAGCTGTCAGATCACGTACATCCCTGCATACAGCGGTCATGCGGTCGGCAAGTCCGTTATCCTCCGCATTGCGCGTGATCAGATCGCAGAAGTCGGACTGCAGTTCCACCGCGTGAATGTGTGCATACGTCCCTCTCTGCGCACAGAGAAGCGCGATCACACCGGTGCCCGACCCAAGGTCCACCGCACGCCCACGTGTCCTGCGCCGCACGTAGGCGGACAACAGATAGGCATCCGTACCAAAGGTCAAGCCTTCTTTCATTGAGGTCAGCGACAGCTGCTCGTTGATCTGTTCTGTTTTTTCGTTATGATCGCTCACAGCTGCGCCTCCTCCTTTATTTCAGCAATTGATTTAAGATGGTATCCTGCGGCTCATCCGCGTTTTTGGCAAGAACATAGGTCATATTGCCCCACAGATGTCCTGCGCGCACGATACGCTCCACAAACCGCGCAGGTGTCCATGTGCCGCAGAGATTCGATTGCTCCAACCCCTGACAGCGGATCTGCACATTAACCTTTCCGACAGGGGAAATCTCCATGATGCGGCAGAGAAGTTCCTCAAACGCGCAGGCATACTCCGCGTCAAAGATCATCGGACGCAGGTCTGCGATCTCTTCCTCTTCCATCCACGGATAGGCAAAGGGACAGTCCTGTCGTTTTTCTGTCTGCCGCAGAAACAGCACGCCGCCGAATTCCCGCGCCGCCGTCGTGATATCATAACAGACTCCGCCGCCGTCGCAGATCAGACCGCGGTCATTCTGCAGTCGGTCGAAAACAGGCTCCGCAATCAGCATACCGTCCGCCGACCGAAGTACCGTACCGTCTTCCGCGCCAACGGCAAACATCCATACATCAAATCCGTATCCAAAAATTTCGCTCATACATAACCCTCTCAAAATCATTTTCTGAATCTATATTTCCTGCGTCATGTATGATGATTGTGATCAATGGCAATCACACTGATGAAAAATGGCCGCTGCACATAACGCACAGCAGCCATCGTTTCGGTTGTTGACGAATTACTCGGGCTTCGGAGCCTCGACGGGGCAAACGCCTGCGCAGGTACCGCAGTCGATGCATTCATCAGCGTTGATGACGAACTTGCCATCTTCTTCAGCAATTGCATTGGTCGGGCATTCGCTTTCGCAGGAACCGCAAGCGATGCAATCATCGGTAATGATATAAGCCATTGTTTTCACCTCCAAGTTTTTCCGGGCGCGGTCATTGAGACAACAGCCCCGGTGTTTATTATTATTGTATCAGATTTTTTGTTTTTGTCAATACCCAAGCGCAAGATTTCTTATATTTTTTGAAAAAATTTTTCATCCTATACGGGATTGATGAAAAACATACAGAATTTTCACATTTCGCCGTCAGACAAATCATCCGACAATGTGCGCCATCGGCCAGACATAAAGATCGGCATCCGTCTCTCCGGACAATGTCATCACAGAGAGATTCTCATCGGCGGTCACAGCAAAGCATGCATAATACGCCTCGGTGAACACCTCAAGCGAACAGGTATCAGTGTAGATGCGCAGCTTGATATGACCGTCCACAACACCGAGCGGGATGATCTGATTGCCAAGACGCGCCTGCAGCTTCTCGCGGTCGATCACCAGTGTAAATCCGAGCATTGTCAGGAAAATGTCACCGCCGTTTGCCGGAACCGTCAGAGACAGCTCATTGGCGGTATCGAACAGCGCCGCGGTATAGCCATCTGCGGTTTCATCAAGCGCATATGCTGTGCCGCGCAGCTTCTTTGCTTCCTTGATGGGCGATGCATGGAGATAGTACCCATCATCCCCGTGGCGCAGAACATGGGTTACAGGTATGCTCATCTGCGAGCAGAACGGAACATTGCCGGGGAAATTGACACGCTCCCATGCGACATTGATCCGGCGGTCATCTCCGACAAGGGAATACGTCTGTGCGGCATAACCGAGGGAGCCTGTGTGCATGGCACGAACCTCCTGGCACGGCACAAACTGTCCGTTCACGATATCACCGACGAGATACTTTGCCGATGCGGCAGAGAGCACCCATTTGCGCACACCGGGTTCGTTTTCGACGTTCAGCGGATAGAAGTCGGGGCATTCGGCGTCACCCGGAATGTCAAGCTTCTGGATCAGATTCCAGTCAAGGAAGTTGTCCGAGGTCAGAAGACCGAATGTATTGCCCTCGAGGTACAGAGCACAGACAAATTTGCCAAGCTCCTCACACCAGATGACCTTGGGGTCGCGGTTGTCACCTGCAATATGCGGGATGACAGGATTGCCCTCGTACTTGGTCAGCGTCTTACCGCCGTCGGTGGAATACGCAAGACACTGCGTGAACGGCTGACCTGCCGAGCGTCTGGAGTTACAGCCTGCCGCCGTATAGAAGAACAGTGCCGCACCTGCGCCGAAACCGGCTCTGCCCTCCTCATCAATAATACCGGAGCCGGAGAACATCGTGCCCATTTCGTCGGGGAACAATGCCGCGGGCAGCTGTGTCCAATGGATCATATCGGGCGAGGTCGCATGACCCCAGTGCATATTGCCCCACTGCGGTGCCGCGGGATTCTGCTGATAGAACATGTGATAGGTATCACCGATCTTCACAAGACCATTGGGGTCATTGTTCCAGCCGTTCTTCTCGGTGAAGTGATACTGCGGACGGAACGGCTCGCGGTACAGATCGGCACGGTCAATGGCATTCGCTTCACGGAACGACATTGCCATTTCCGGTTCCACCGTCAGCTCCATACGCTGTCCCATAAACTGACTGACATCAAAATATGCATAAAAATCGGGGTTGTGCGTATCGAGCCTCACATCTGCCTCGTAGACCAATTCACCGCCGACCGTGAAAAGCAGCTTCTTCATCGCCTTTGCCAGATTGACGGGAAATACCAGATAAGGATGCGTTACGGTAATTTTCATAGCAGGATTCCTCCGTTATTCATATTCTTCAATCAAAGTAAAACGCTTGTATGTCACGCCCCCGCGCTCAACTTCCTCATCCCACATCGACGCAGGACGGACCCACAGCTCACCCTCACCGTACAGCGCACGGTAGACGACCATATCCTCCATGGTCTCGGAGTGATGGGCGATGCCGACGACCTCATATTCCATACCCTTGAAGTGGCGGTACTTGCCGCGCACGGGAAGATGTTTTTGCTGTTCCATTGAATAGTCCTCCTGTCGTGTGTCGCTCGGACGACCAATGATCGTCCATTCAGGTACAGGACTATGCAACCGCTTGAATGGAAACGCAATTTCATTCCTGCACCGTTTCTGTGTTCATGATACCACAAACACCTCGCATTTGTCAAGAACCTGCTCAAAAAATCAGCGGAAAATATACCGACAGCCGAAAACCGACGATGAACGAGACGAAATTTGCGGCGATGGCATACAATACTGCCTTCCACCATGTTCCGCCGCGACGATCGGGCAGGATGATGGCATAAGCGATCGCCTCGATGATAAGTACCGGAATTTCAAGCAGGAAATATGCGATAAATGCCGCCAAACCGCCGAGTTTGAAGCTGATAAAGACGAGTGGCATGTTGAGCAGAAGCTGTGTCACGACATTGACCGTGATGATGCTGGTAACAAGCGGCTTTGTGCGGTAACGGAACAGCCAAGCGATTCCAAGTTCCAGCAGCACCGTCAGCACCATCCGCACAAACAGTCCGCTGATACGCGACGGCAGATGATCATCGGTGCGGACATCCAAAGGTAAGCCGTTTGTCGGTACTGCACCGCCGAAATCCAAGACGTACGTCGCATCATGTGCGTACTTTTCAAGCACATCGGACACAGCATAGGTTTCCGTCTCCGGGAAATACAATAAGAGTTTGAATCTGTCCGGTGACGGATAGTTCAGAACGAGCCGCCCGCTCTCCGAACATAGAAAGATATTCTCATAGGGACTGTGCCAATAGGAAAAACTGTCAGCCTCATCATAGCCGCAAAACGCATCATAGACCGTAATTGGCACATTCGCGTACCATTCTATTTCATTGGAGTCTGCTGCATAGATGGCACCTTTGGGCAAGGTACCCACAATCAGCGCACCGTAGAACGGCGCATCGGGCATGTTCTCGAAGGTAATACAAATGGAAGGTTTATCACCGACATCAGCCCAAACCGGCAGGGCAAACAGCATACAGAGTGTCAGGAAAAGTAAACAGAAACGAAGGTTTTTGTGCTTGGTCATTGCCGTGTCCTCCTGTCTTTGTTGATATCATCATACCATACCCACAGTCGTTTGTCAATGAAAAATTGCAAAAAGACCTCCGCCCGAAAGCAGAGGTCTTGATTTACAAAAAAACAGAATTATTCGAGTTCAACCTTAACGGGCAGACCGGTTTCCATAGACTTGTTGCAAGCCAGCGTGAACGCAACGGACTTGAACGCGTCTCTGTAGGAAGAACGGATCTTGGAGCCGTCACCGGAGATAACTGCTTCGATGAAGGTACGGTCGCAAAGGACACCTGCGTCGATGGATTCTCTGTATTCCAGAGCACCGCCTGCAGCCTTCAGCGCGCCGTCACCCTTAACGATGAAGCCGTCAGCACCGCCCTCTTCCTTCGGGGGTTCTTCGCCGTAGATTACAGTCGTACCAAGGATCTTGTGTTCCATTCTCTTGTTTCTGGTAGAGAAGATGACCTTGGAATCGAAGCTGTTGCCGGAGGTTGCATAG
>JAFYTT010000011.1 GCA_017558715.1 Clostridia bacterium
CGTCTGTCGTATCCTGCGGCGATACATCGACGACGGTCGGCGAAGATACCGCTGCTGTAACGGGCGGCGAAACGGAGGTTGTCACCGAGGCTGTCACCGAAGCGCCGACGCTGGAAGGTGCCATCGCAAGAATGGAAGGCACGGATTTTGGCGGTTACGAATTCCGCGTTATGGACAGAAGCGATGAAGCTGACCCCAACTGGGTTACCATCGACGTCTGGTCCGAGGGCGAAACCGGCGATACCATCAACGATGCTGTCTATCAGAGAAACCGTGCGCTCGAAGAAGGCATGAACATCGTCATTTCCGAAAATCAGGTAAAATACCCCTATGAAAGCGCAAAGACCGCGATCATGGCCGGCACCGACGAATTCGACGTCTTCACCGACGGTCTTTCCTATCTGTCATCGCTGGCAATCGAGGGCTATCTTGTGGACCTCAACACCGTTGACACGCTGAAGCTCGGCAATGTCTGGTGGGATCAGGACCTGTCCCGCGACCTTTCCATTGCGGAAAGACTGTTCTTCTGCACGGGCGATATCTCGATCATGGACAACTACGGTACCTGGTGCATCATGTTCAACAAGGATATTGTTGAGGAATACGACCTTGACAACATCTACGACCACGTCAAGGCAGGTACCTGGACGCTGGAGCTGATGTACGATATGTCCAAGGCGGTTACCAAGGACATGAACGGTGACGGCACGCTGAAGCGCGAAGACCAGTGGGGCTTTTTGACCGAGGGCTACAACGGCTACGGTATGTGGGCGGCAGGCGGTCATAAGATCACCGGCAAGGACAAGGATGATATGCCGACGCTGACAGCATACTCCGACCGTTCCGTTACCACGATGAGCAAGGTTGCGGAATTTACGCAGGACAAAGCGGCATCGCTCGTCGCGGAAAATACCGAGGGCGGCTGCGGCTTTACCAACGAACACTTCGGACAGGGCAATGCGCTGTTCATCTACGGCGGCATGTGGCTGATTACGAAGTACCGCGGCTACGATGTCAACTTCGGTGTCGTTCCCGCACCCAAGTTTGATACGACGCAGGATCGCTATTACAGCACGCATTCCAACGGCAACTGCACCGCATATTCCATCCCGACCACCGCAAAGGATCTGTCCCGTACCGGTAAGATTCTGGAATCGATGGCGGAAGTCTCCAAGTTCATTCTGACCCCTGCGTACACCGAAGTTGCGCTGAAGGGCAAGTACATCCGCGACGAAGAGTCTGCGGAAATGCTCGACTACATCCTGTTCCAGCGTACCTATGACCTCGGTATGATCTTCAACTGGGGCAATATGTTCGGCAACATCATCAACATTTCCTTCAACCCCGGCACCGACTTTGCATCCACCTATGCAAGAGACGAAAAGGCTGCCCTTGCGGACATCGAAAAGTTTATCTCCGCGCTCGATACATTTGAATAATTCAAACCGATTTTCCGCCGTGGGAGTGTTCCTGCGGCGGGATTTTTTTCAATGAGAAATGAGAAATTAGAAATGAGAAATTAGAAATGGATTATGGGTGGCGGAGGCGCTTTTCTCTGACTGTAGGGCGGGGGCTTGCTCCCGCCGTTACGGTAATGAATCTTGAATAATGAAGTCGCTTCGTTGATGAATCATGAATCATCAGGTTACAATTTGGAAGTTTCCTGATCTTCCGTCTTCAAGCCGTAATCTTTCGGGAGGGGTGTCCGCAGACACGGGTGACGACCCTCCCCTACAAATAACGGGAACATCATCCTCATTTCAATCAATTTCTCATTTCTCATTTCTAATTTCTCATTCCTATTTCCTCTTGACAATTCGTGCGGAAAAGAGTATAATAATAATATCTATAATTTTCAGTTTTCCATTTCACAATCAACAAAGGAGATACCATCATGAAGAAGAATACCAGAATGCTCGCGGCATGGCTTTGCACGCTGCTGGTGATCCCGACGGTCATGTCCTGCGGATCCACCGAACCCACGCAGACCGATGTACAGACGCAGGACACCGCCGCAAAGACGGAAGCTGTCGAAACCGTTGACCCGACGCAGGCGGCACTCGATGCGGCTGTCGCGAAGATGCAGGGCAATGACTTCGGCGGTCATGAATTCCGCATCATGGACAGAAGCGATGAGCATGACCCCAACTGGGAAACCATCGACGTCTGGGCAGAAGCGGAATCCGGCGACACGATCAACGACGCGGTTTATCAGAGAAACCGTCTGCTTGAGGAAAATCTGAACATCAAGATTTCCGAAAACAAGGTCAAGACCCCCAACGCGGATGCGAAGACCTCGATCATGGCGGGCGGCGATGATTTTGATCTGTTTACCGACGGTCTGTCTCATCTGGCAACGATGGCAGTCGGCGGTTATCTGGTCGATCTGAATGAAATGTCCGGTCTGAAGCTCTCCGAGGAATGGTGGGATCAGGACCTGAACCGCGACCTGACGATCGCTAACAAGCTGTTCTTCTGCACGGGCGATATCTCGATCATGGACAACTACGGAACGTGGTGCGTCATGTTCAACAAGGACATTGCGCAGGACTACGACCTTGACAACCTCTACGAACATGTCAAGGCAGGCACATGGACGCTGCCGCTGATGTATGACATGGCAAAGGAAGTTACCAAGGACCTTGACGGTAACGGTACGCTCGAAGACACCGACCAGTGGGGCTTCCTCACCGAATCGTACAATGAATACGGTCTGTGGGCTGCCGGCGGTCAGCGCATCACCGCAAAGGACTCCGACGACCTGCCCACGCTCGTTGCATACTCCGACAAGTCGGTCGAGGTCATTCAGCTCGTTACACAGTTCACACAGGATAATGCTGCAACGCTGCTTGCCGACAAGGTCAAGACCGGTGACGGCGGCTGTGCGTTTACCAATGAGCATTTCGGCGGCGGCAAGGCGCTGTTCATCTACGGCGGCATGTGGCTGATTACGAAGTACCGCGCATACGATGTCAACTTCGGCGTTGTTCCCGCACCGAAGTACGACGAAAACCAGGAGCGTTACTACAACACCTACTCCTATGCAAACTGCACCGCATATTCCGTTCCGACGACCGAGGTCGATCAGACGCGCACCGGCACGATCATGGAAGCGATGGCAGAGGTTTCCAAGTACACACTGACGCCCGCTTACTATGATGTCGCGCTCAAGGGCAAGTACATCCGCGACGAGGAATCCGCAGAAATGCTCGATATCATCCTCGCGCAGCGTGCGTATGACCTCGGTATGATCTTCAACTGGGGTAACATGTTCTCCACGATCACCGGTCTTTCCACCAACGCCAACGCCGACTTTGCGTCTTCCTATGCGAAGATCGAAAAGGCTACGATCAAGGCGATTGAAAAGTTCGTTGATTCTCTGGAAGCGCTGGAGTAATTGTATAATTATTTACCGCCGTGGGGGTATCTCTGCGGCGGTGATTTTTTATAGGATAAATCGCCGGTAGATTATTTTTCGGTGTTGGGTAGAACAATCTTTTATAGAATACATAACAAAAAAGACACCGAAGGTGTCTGATGGAAGCGTGTGGGAATTATCCGGATTCGAGTGACCTGCCGCATCAAACGCAGGCGTTTGATGCAGAAGAAACCACCTGCGGTGCTTTCTTCCAGTCGTAGGTGGGACAATCCTGCATTACGGACAAAATAAAGAAAGGTTGAATGAATCATCCGGATTCGATACCTGCCGCATCAAACGCAGGCGTTTGATGCAGAAGAAACCACCTGCGGTGCTTTCTTCCAGTCGTAGGTGGGATAATCCTGCATATCACGAGAAACAAAGAAAGGTTGAGTGAATCGTCCGGATTCGATA
>JAFYTT010000012.1 GCA_017558715.1 Clostridia bacterium
GGGCGGCGCACCCCTCGGTGACGTTCCCACAGTCCTCAACACGTTAAAAGCCCACGGTGTCGAAAGCGTTGAGCTTCGCACCGTGAACCCCAATACCAATCCCGACGACGTTCTGTATGCCGCAAATCTTCTGTGGGACGCAGGCTTTGTCATCACCGTCCACGCCGCACCGAAGTCTGTGGAACGTGCCGTCGACGATGTATTCGTCCCGCTGACAGCCCTGCTTGACCATCTGCGACAGGAGAAGCTGACCGTCGTTGTTCACCCCGACTTTGACGACAACGCCGCATTGCTCGCAACGCTGGCAGACCACCGCGATGCGCACGGCTGTCCCATTGTGTTCGCACTCGAAAATAATCGTCTTCTGCCCGGCAAGATCGACGGTGACTGTGCCGCGCTCGTACTGGATGCCGTCAAAAACGTACGCGCCGCAGGATACCGTAACATCGGTATCTGCTTTGACTTCGGGCATTATCTGTATTATTGGAACAAACTTCATCCGACAGAACCCTTTACCCTGCCGAGCCGCGACTTTTTCCGTCATGTCGTCCACACCCACATCCACGCCTGCCGCAAGCCCGACCTGCGTACACACTTCCCCTTGGGGCTTTATGACATGCCGCTGTCGGACATGCTGTACGCGCTCTATTACGGCTACTTCGGCGTGTACAACATCGAGCTTGACTACCCGCGCTTTGAGGACATCCACGAGCCGTTTTCTGCGCTCCTGACCTCCGTTGATACGCTTGCATCCGCCATGCCCATCGCCGCACGGCTGTACGATTCCCTGCGCGCGGAGTTTGATGCCGGATTCACACAAGCAGTCGATGCCCTGCACGCACCGTCAACCGAAAATGGCACTTACCTCGCACCGCTGCTGTCCGCGTCGTACCTGTTCTGCACCAACGGTTATCTCTGGGGCATGGACATCGCATTCCGCTATGCGTATCACCTGTGCAAAACCCCGCACCGACTTGCAGACCTGCTCGGCGATCTGTCCCTGATCGTCATCAGCCACGGGCACGACGACCATTTTGAGCCTGCAACCGCAAAACAGCTTGCAAAGACCGATATCCGCTGGGTCATCCCGCATTTTCTGCTTGACACCGCGCGCAGCTATGGCATCCGTGAGGAGAACATCCTCGCGGCATATCCCGGAACGCCGATCACCGAAGGACCGCTTCACATTCTGCCGTTTGAGGGCAAGCACTATCGCCCCGGCACACGCAACGGACTCGACGAGCTTGGCTATCACATCTCCGCCGACAACGCCCCCGCCCTCGTTTTCCCCGTCGATACGCGCGATTATGCGTCGGACAACCTGCCCGACCTGCCGCCCGCAGATGTCTGCTTTGCCAACATCTGGCTTGGTGACAGCAACGGATTTGCAGAGGATTACAAAGACATCGGCGCACGCTTTGCCGACTTTATGCTGCACTTCTCTGATAGACAGATCCTGTTCTCGCACCTCTATGAAACCGGACGGGAAGATCGGGATATGTGGCGGCGCGAGCATGCGGACATCCTGTCGGCAATCATCAAAGAAAAAAGTCCCCAAACAAGCACCCTGATACCTGTTTTGGGCGAGATCATCCAGCTCTGAAAAAGCAAAAACCCCCGAAGCATTTCTGCATCGAGGGTGGTGCCGGAAGCCGGGATCGAACCGGTACGAGGTGTTATCCTCACGGGATTTTAAGTCCCGGGCGTCTACCAATTTCGCCATTCCGGCATTTGCGGTATTTATTGTACCACAGAATCCGTGGTTTGTCAAGAGTTTTGACGGGATTTCGTCATACGCGCATACAAATCGAGCAGGCAAAAACAACAGCGACCATGGATTAAAATCCACAGCCGCTCGCGTTTGTTGTCAGATATCAAAATACTCCCCGATGGACACTGTCGCGTTGTACTCCTTGCGAACCCGTACAATGATCGCACCGTCGGACATCTCCGTCTCTTCGTCGATCTTGTAGCGCGTGCGGGCGCTGCGGTGTCTGTGATACGCTCCCGTGACGGCTGTTTTGCCGTATCCTCTTTATATCATAAATCCGGGATTTTTTCAAAGGCGGAAATCCACAAAAATTTCTGTAAAAAATCCATTGACATGCGGGCAAAAATATGATACCATTGTATCAACGAAATTACATTCTGAAAGGAATAAACATCATGAATTTACGCGCCCCCGCATATCCGCTCGTCACCGTTGACCCCTACTTCTCGCTGTGGTCGATGTCTGACAAGCTCAACGAATCCACCGTCAATCACTGGACAGGCAAGCCAAATACGCTCATCGGTACCGTCACCGTTGACGGCACAGAAAAGCTGTTCATGGGCAAATCAGACCGAGAAAAGATCGAGCAGATCTCCGTTGACGTCGATGCCTTCACCACCACCTATCAGTTCTCCGACGGCAAGATTCTTCTCACCGTCCGTTTCACCACCCCGCTTCTGCCCGACGACCTGAACACGATGACCCGTCCCGTTTCCTATATGGCGGTCAATTATCAGTCCGTCGACGGCGAATACCATGACGTTTCCGTCACCGTGCTCGCATCCGAGGAACTCGTTATGAACAAAAGGGGCGACGATACGGTTGAGGTCGAGAAGTGCATGGCAGGCGATATCCCCTGCGTAAAGATGGGCAAGACCAACCAGCAGATTCTGAACCGCTCGGGCGACGATCTGCGCATCGAATGGGGTTATTTCTATCTCGCGGTTCCGCAGGGTGAGGTTTCCTCCTTCCGCTGTCCCGTTGAGCAGATGACCTACGTCATGGGTAAGGCTGACCTGATCCCGGACAGCATCCAGCTCTTTATGCTCGCATATGACGACATCGAATCGATGGTCTACTTCGGCGATCATCTCAAGTCCGTCTGGAATGCCGACGGCACCACCATCGAGCAGGCAATCGTCGACGCTTACGAGGAATACGAGCTTCTGATGACCGTCTGCCAGTCTGTCGCAGAGGGTCTGTACCTCGATGCGGTCAAGTGCGGCGGTGTCAAGTACGCAGAACTGCTCTCCCTTGCATTCCGTCAGGTTATCGCGGCTCACAAGTGCGTGCTCGACACCGACGGCCGTGTTCTGTTCATCTCCAAGGAATGCTTCTCCAACGGCTGTGCCGCAACGGTCGACGTTTCCTATCCGTCCATTCCGATGTTCCTGCTCTATAACCCCGAGCTTGTCAAGGGCATGATGCGTCCGATCTTCAAGTATGCCGAATCCAAGGATTGGCCGTTTGACTTCGCACCGCACGACGCAGGACAGTATCCGCTCGTCAACGGACAGGTCTACGGCGACAACAAGCTTGAATACCAGATGCCCGTTGAGGAATGCGGCAATATGCTCGTCATGGTCGCGACGACCGCGATCGCCGAAAACGATCCGTCCTTTGCGTCGGCACATTGGGATACCATCGCCGTCTGGGTCAAATATCTGATCGAATACGGCGAAGATCCCGCAAACCAGCTCTGCACGGACGACTTTGCAGGTCATCTCGCGCACAACTGCAATCTGTCCATCAAGGCGATCATGGGCGTTGCGTGCTTCGGCATTCTCAACCGCATGCTCGGTCATGAGGACGAAGCCGTCAAGTACATTGACAAGGCACGTGAAA
>JAFYTT010000081.1 GCA_017558715.1 Clostridia bacterium
CCGCCGCTCCACAGTCGGTAGAGATCGGGCTGATTTTTCTGATTGCGGTTTTCGGTCTCGGGACGGTCGACATAGGCAATCGGCTCGGAAATTTCCAGATTCTTGCCGTAGGAAATCTGTGCGCGCAGGGTGATGCCGCGTTCGTTCAGCCAAGCACGGAACGGAGCGATGAATTCTTCCAGATACAGCTTTGTCTGAACGTCGAAAATGTCGTTGAGGATGCGCTTTGTCCTGTCGAGATCGGTCAGGGTATTCGTTCCGATCAGATCGGCATTGTCATACCATCCCCAGATGCTCGTGCTCGGTGCGTGTTCTGCCAGATACAGATAGGGAAGAATGTCATATCCCTTGCGGCGGGAAAATTCCTCTGCAAAGGTCTCTGTCCATACGGTGATGCCGGCTCCCTCGTGATATTCCAGCGAGTCCATGAAATACTGAACATCGCCCGCTTTGATTTTTTCATTGAGAATGGGATCGTTCAGCACGTTTTCCTCAAGATACCGTGTGAGTGCTTCGACACCGCGGCGGTCAAAGTAGTTGATCGTATACGAATCGCGGACAGCAGGGGAAGCGCGGTGCGCCGTTCCCTGTACATAATAGTACATGACAGTATAATCACCGTCATCGGGGGATTGCCACGTCAACGTGCCGTTTTCCACACGGTCGGTCAGAATGTGACAGCCCTCGGGATCATAGACCGTTTCACCAGCTTTTCTGAGGGCGACCGCACCGAGAAACTGTGCTTTTTCGCGGAGCTTCTCGCTTGTGGGAATTGCACCCGAGCGGGTTTTGCCTGCGCCGAGGTCCTCCTTGATGAGAACGACACATTGATTTGCCGCCTGGGAATCGGGATCAAGACCGGGAACATTGGCGGTACTCCAGCCGGCACCCGAGGTCAGGGACACGGACATACCATAATCCAGTGCCGTGTTTAATATCAGCTTGACATCATTTTCCCACTGTGCGCCGCCGTAGCCGTAGACGGTTTCATCGATGGTGCGGTCGGCAAGCTGGCACAGTTCAACACCGGAAAAGCCCGCTTCATACATAGCACGGAGTTCTTCTCGCAGGGTTTCGTCGGTATGCATGCCTGCTGCCATCCACCAGCGGACATCGGTGCGTTCGGTGATGTCGGCATGGGAGAGCGAGGATGGATACGTTTGGGATTGCAGTTTCATGGTGATTCTCCTAAATTTTACTCATTTCGGCATCAGCACAAATCCTTCCAGATTGACGAACGGATAATATGCCTGCCGCATTTCTGCACGAAATTGCATGGACAGAATTTCACCTGTGGGAATGGTATCCATGGGAATACGGTATTCTGCCCAGCTGTGGTGAAGATTTTTGATTTTATGTGCCGGGAGCGTTGTTTCGGCTGTTTTGCCGCCATCGGTTTGATGGGTCAGAATGAGGGAAAGCGATGCCTCACCCGCACAGAGCATCCGCAGATGCAGGGCGGTATAGCGGTCAAGATCGAGGCGGTTATAGGGATGGCGCTCGACACATGCACCGACGGTGATGTCGCAGGGCAGTTTTTCGGGATAGTCCGAGCGCGCGATGCGGATGGAGCCGCAGTCCAGCGTGAACGCACGGTCATGGACGACCTCGCAGCCCGGGGTGGCTTTCCAGACAGGGCGGTAGAAGCCATCGAGGATCGGTGCGTCCTCACACGTCCAGACGGCATCCCGCGTTTCATTGCACCACGGCTTGCACTCAACCGTGATGAGCGGACGGTTCTTCTGCGGTTCGCGCGACAGATCGTCGGTACGGAAGCAGCCGAGCGGGAACTGTCCTGCCCACAGGTTACAGCCTTCCTCCATGGAGTTGTAGGCATACACCGCATGGAGCGGCTCATTGATACCGGGATGCGACAAAGCGACGGTATCGCAGGAGAGAATCTCGCAGTCGGCAGGAACGTATGTCCCCGAAGCACCGGCGATGTACAGTCCGATCGGACGCTGTTTTTGGACAGAGAAGACGGGGACGTGCTCACCGATGCGGATGCCGCCGAAGTCCTTCAGCGCATCGGGCTGACCGGGTACGGAAAAATGCAGGAGCAGACGTTGACTGTCGCGCTCCCATGCATCGAGCACCGCGGGATTTTTCTGTCCCTCGCCGCCGTAAACCGCGTTTTCGGCAAGGACTGCCAGCCGTTTGCCGACCGCATACTTATGAAGCGGGTGAATCGGATGATCCACAGGGAAGTTCCAGATCGGCGGCAGATCGTTTGTCGGTATAAAATGAAAGTGATCGGGGTCTGTCTTTGCGGCGTCGACGAAGTTCTGGTTGACATAGCCGATATAACAGTCGCCCTCGTCGGTGCAGGGAAAGGGATAGAGCAGAATACAGAGCATCGGGAAATGTTCATCGGAGGCAAACAGTTCACGATAGGTCTGATAAAATACTTGCAGGCTGTCTGCATACAGACGCAGATACGGCTCATCCCAGCACTCAAATTCACCCTGATACCAAAGAATCCCGCGGAATTTTAGTCCCACAAGTCCGTGTACCTTGAGATTGTACTGGCAGGAGGTTTGTCCTGCGTTGTCGCGTCCGTGCGTATTCCAGTCATTCGCTTCGGAATACATGCCATATTCGCGCAGGCGATTCATCAGCGTTTGTTCTTTTTGATACACCGTGCGCGGGATCCAGGAGCGGATGCCCGTGCCGCCCCAGCATGCATTGACAAAGCCGATCGGAATCTGCTTGTCCGCGCGGTTCAGAAAATCGGAGAGGTGCGAACAGAACGCGGTACCGACAGCGGAGATCAGCGCGTGACAGCCATTATCGGTAACGTCAAACCAGGTCCCCCGGGTCATGTCATCGGGTTCATAGGGGAACATGCCCGCGGAACCGCCGTCGATGTTATAGACGTGATACACGCGGATCATTTTGCCCGAAAGCGTGGACAGCATGCTCTCGGAATCGGGCTGTTTTGCGTTCTCCAGCTCCATATTCGACTGTCCCGAGGCAAGCCACAGCTCACCGAACAGAATGTTTTCCATACTATGGCAGTCGTCTGCCGCGCGCAAGGTGATGGTATAAGGCTCACACGATGCCGTCGGTGTTGAGAAGGTCAGCGAAAAGTGACCGTTTTCATCGGCGGTCGTTTTGACCTCTTTGACGGTGTGCGCGGTGTGATCGGAGAGGGTGAGGGTGACGGGGATGTCTGCATCCGCCGTTCCGTGAATGGTCAGCGGAGCGTTTTGCAAAAATAATGCGCCGGAGGAAAAAACAGGTGGGAGTTTCAGCATAGCGGTAACCTCACAGATCTTCTGCCAATGTTCGTCTTGTTTTCCATTTACCGGACAGGAAATAGATCATACCGGGTATGGCACAGCCGTATGCCGCAACGCCGTAGCCGAGCACAAAGCCGTAGAAGCCCCAGTCGAGCGCGATGCCGCACAGCCAGCTCAGACCGATGCGGAGCACAACGCCGTCGAGCAATGCCAGAATCATCGACATTTTTGCGTGTCCAATGCCCTGAATGAATGCCGAGGAGCCGCGCATGATCGCAAGAGCGGGGAACATCCACAGAATTGCACGGATGAAGGTGGAGGACATTTCATGTACGAGCGGGTCATCGGAGAACAGCATGAACATCTGCCGACCGACAATCAGGTACAGCACCATGCAGACAACGGTAAACGCGCCCGCATACAGCCATGAGTAGTAAACGACCTGACGGCTGCGTTTTTCCTCGCCCGCTGCGATGTTCTGGCTGATCATCGGCATAGCGGCGTGCTGGATGCCCTGCGAAATCTTATTGATGATATCGTCGATGCGCATACCGACACCGAAGGTTGCCGATGCGACGACGCTGACGGAGTTGACGAGTGCGTTGACATACATCATCGACAGGTTGATGCATCCGGACTGGATCGCCATCGGGGTACCGAGATCGGAAATCATTTTGATGTAATGGCGGTTGGGACGGAAGCGTTCGGGGCGGAAATCAAAACCGAAGGCGTCCTTGTGGCGGATAAGATAGAAAATCGAGAACAGGAACGATGCCGCCTGACCGATAATCGTCGCCCACGCCGCACCTGCAACACCCCAATGAAGGATGCCCGTGAACAGGATGTCGAGCACAAGATTGACAGCCGATGCAATGCCGATGAACAAAAACGGGCGCTTCGAGTCACCCATGCCGCGCAGAACAGCGGAGACCATATTATAGCCGGCGGTAAAGACAAGTCCTGCACCGCAGATCGTCAGATAGTCCATGGACATATCCCACGATTCCCGGGGAATGTTCATGACGGTGAGAATCCACGTTCGCAGCACGAGAATGATGACGGAGAGCACTACGGCAAGCATGGTGATGAAGCTGAACAGTGTGCCGATGACATCATTCATTTCTTTATGCTTTTTGGCACCCAATGCCTGGGAAATCAGAACCTGTCCCGCATTGGAAAAGCCGAGCGTGACCATGGTTGCGAAATTGAGAATCAGACTGCTCTGCGACACTGCCGCCAGACCTGCTGTGCCGACGTATTCGCCGACGATGATCATGTCGATGGTGCTGTACAAAACCTGCAGGGCGTTGGATGCCATAAACGGCAGGGCAAACAAGATCAGCTGTTTTGGCAGACTGCCTTCGGTGAAATCCTTGGATATGCGTTTGGTACTCAATGGAACAGATGCCTCTTTTCAAATAATATCAATTTATTATACCACACGGAACGGGGATTTGCAAGGGCGATGGGGAATTCGAAATGAGAAATTTGTAATCAGAAATTTGAGAAATCTTGCAATTTTCAGTAATCTGTGCTATACTATAAAAAAAGACAGAAACCGGAGGGGAAACCACCATGAGCATCCGCATTCACAGATTTTCGATTCCCGTCAACTGCTACCTGTTTGACGACAGCAATCCGACCGACAAACGGCAGGACTTTGAGATGATTTACGACGACTGGGGCTTTCTGATGCTGCCCGAATCGTACACCGAGGACGGCGTACCGACACAGCTGGTCATCAACTGCCACGGCGCGGGCGGTACCGTATCCACCGACGACTCGCAGGTTGAGCATCAGGCGATCACGCAGTACCTTGTCGCCAACGGTTATGCCGTTATGGACGTCAACGGTCTGCCGGAGAAGTACGCCGCAGAATACGGCATCGACATTCGCAACAACATCGGTTCGCCGATTTCCACGCGCAGTTATATCAAGGCGTACCACTACTGCATCGACAACTTCAATCTGAAAACCGCGGTCTTTGTGCACGGCGGTTCGATGGGCGGCATCAGCGGTACCAATCTGGTGCTGTCGGGCGCGATTCCCGTCATTGCACACACGGCGTTCTGCCCTGTGCTTGATACTTACCATGAAATCTTTTTGCATCCGTGGAGCGATGGCGCACCGAAGTTCGCTATGGGCAAAATCTACGGTCTGGAAAAAGACGAGAACGGGGACTACATCTACGACGAATCGAAGCTGCACGGCTGCAATCCCGCGAAGAACAAAAAAGCCGAGGTCTATCCCGTACCCGTCAAGTTCTGGCAGTGCGTCAATGACGATACCGTATCCTTTGCCGTGACCGAGAAGTTCATCGGCACCATTCGTGCAAACGGCGGTATGGCATATCTGCGTGCGTTCCCGTACGGAGGACATGAACCGCAGCTGGTCGGTGACATTGTGGAAAAGCCCGTGGGTATTTCCACGTTTGAGGGCACAGCGATTGCCATTACACCCGCGGTCGAGGAAGTGTTCATTTTCATCCGCGATTTTACATGACATTGAGATAAAAAGAAGACTTGTACCGAATCCGATGGGGAGGGTACAAGTCTTCTTATATGTTCACCAATCCTGCTGCTCGGACAGGTAAATCGACATCTTCGACTGGATGATTTTCAGAAATTCGTCAAAGGGCTTTTCGGGGTCCGACCAGTATTCGTTCCAGAAAACTGCTGCCGCCGGGGTATTGTCATCGACGCGGCGTTCGATGGAGTCAAGGAGTGCGGCGAATGCATCGGCATCCTCACGGGTCAGCTTGAAGTGTACACCGGGTTCACCGACAGCTGTTTCGTCGTCCAGAATTTTGGTCGAGCGTCCGTTGACGATGATTGTTTTGCCGTCGTATGCGGCAAGCTGATTGTCAATATCTTCGCGGTAGAACGTATAACCGGAATTTGACATGAGCTCGTTGTAGGTTTGTCCGCGTTTCAGGTCAACCATCGTCTGCAGAAAATCGACACACGCGGATTTTTCTTCACTGACTTCGGTGATGGCAAGAAGCGCATAGATGATGCCGCTTCCCATCGACATGACCCCGTCCTCGGTCGGATAACCAATGACCACAGCATCTTCACCGAGCGACTTCATTTCCTTGACATATTCGTACAGGGAGGTAAAGCCGCTGTAGGATTCGCAGAGACGAATTTGACCTGTGCGGAACAGCTCCTCCGCTTTGATGTCGGTCGGGAGCGCTTCGTCTCCGCGCGGAATTGCGGATGCGCGATGATATAATGCGGACAGAACGCCATCATCGAATGTACAGACCGCTGTTTTCTCATCGTACTGCTCATGCACAGCGTTAGCCCTGACAATGTTCCACGGAGACATGGAGAGTGCTTTACCGTCTGCCGCGCAGGATTCCATCACAGACAGAAATTCATCATGGGTCAGACCGCCGCCCTCGCCAAAATCCTCGGCGTGACCGAACAGCAGATTCTGTACCGGAGCAATCGGGAACAGGTACTGCGCGCCGTAATACTGATACGGCTTTGTGATGTATCCGAGCAAATCGTTATAATGAAAGTCTTCATCTGCCTGCAGAAGCGGTGTCAGATCGGCTAAAATCCCTGATCGCTCATA
>JAFYTT010000082.1 GCA_017558715.1 Clostridia bacterium
ACACCCTTGGACAGCACATAATCGGTCATTCTCTGTAAATAGTGCGCATACAGCGCGTGAACATCGGGCAGATCATGTGCTTCACGGTATGCACGGCAGCCCTCGCAGTCATCCCAGCGGGCAATCTGTGCTTCATCGCCGCCCAGATGCAGATAACGGGCATTCGGGAACAACGCAAGAACCTCATCAATGAGCGTTTCGAGTGCCGCAAATGTCTTTTCCTCTGCACACATAATACCGTGTGAGCCGAAGATTTCGGGATATGCCGCATTGAAGCAGGAGCAATGTCCGGGCAGATCGAGTTCGGGAACGACCATGACACCGCGTACGGCGGTATAGAGATCGAGCGCACGGATGGTACCGTCACGGTCGGCACCGAGTTTCACGCGGATTTCCATTTCGTGGCGCGGTGAGCCTGCAATCTGCGTTTCGGTACGGGTATAGACAATGCGCGCGGGACGACCTGTCTTTAACGTGACAAATGCGGGATAGACATCACAGACGGCAGTCTGCTTGGCACCGAAGCCGCCGCCGATACGCGGTTTCTCAACGCGGATGCGGCTTTTCGGAATCCCGAGTGCGCGGGAGAGAATGCGGCGTGTGTGGAAGACAATCTGCGTCGAGGACACGACATGGAGTCTGCCGTAGGTATCAAGATCGGTGTAAACGACAAACGGCTCCATCATCGCCTGCTGGAATGCGCGGGTATGATAGGTGTGCTCAAACACGATATCGCAGTCTGCCATGACCGCATCGACATTGCCGTCTTCATTGACCTCGGATGCAACGAGGTTGCGTTTGGGATCACCGCCAACCTCACACGGCGGGTACCAGTCCTCTTCGGGATGAACCAGCACGGGATTGTCAAGGGCAGTATGGAAATCGAGCACCGCATCGAGCACGTCATAGTCAACGCGGATGAGCCGCATGGCTTTTTCCGCCGCCGCTTCACTTTCTGCCGCGATAATGGCAACCGCATCACCGGCAAAACGGACATGACGGTCGATGATCAGACGGTCATAGGGAGAGGGCTCGGGGAAGGTCTGTCCGGCGATGGCAAAGCGCGTTGTCGGAACGTCCTCCCATGTGTAGATGTCAACGACACCGGGGACCTTCTTTGCGATGTCGGTATTGATTGTTTTTACAATGGCGTTTGCATGCGGGGAGCGCAGAATCTTGACGGTGAGCGCATCCTCACGTGTGATGTCCTCGGTGTAGACGGGTTTTCCGAGGAGCAGCTGCATTGCGTCCTTTTTACGGAGCGGTTTGCCGACGGTTTTTAAGTTCTTCGGGTCCATCAGACACCCTCCTTTGCTTTTTTGCTGTCAAGATAGGCACGGATGCCGCGCAGCTGTCCTTCGTAACCGGAACAGCGGCAGAGATTGCCCGCAAGGTATGCCAGGATTTCGTCATCCGTTGGGTCGGGATTTTCGCGCAGAAGGGCGATCGTATTCATGACATAGCCGGGATTGCAGAAGCCGCACTGGTCGGCACCCTGATCGGCGATGAATCCGACAAAGTCAGAGGCTTCCTCCTGCAGTCCTTCGAGCGTATGAATTTCATGTCCGTCGGCACGTGCGGCAAGCATGGAGCAGGAGAGCATCGGCGTACCGTCGCAGAGCACGGTGCACAGACCGCAGTTTGACGTATCACAGCCGCGCTTGACGCTTTTGCAGCCGTGTGCGCGCAGAAAATCGATCAGCATCATGCCGTCGTCGATCTGCTCGGTCAGAATTTTGCCGTTGAGCTTCAGTTTGATGATCATGTACAGTCACCTCCGAGTGTGCCGAGCTTCCGTACCGCGCGTGCGGTCAGAACACGGATCAAGTGGGTTCGGTATTCCGCCGATGCGCGGAGATTCGATGCGGTCGTGACGCGGGATGCGATATCCTCGGCAAAGGCATTTGCGGATTCTGCCGTAATGCCGTTTGCGAGATGACCGTTCTCGTCGGAAAGGATGACCGCTTTGGTCGGGCGTGCGCCGATGACGGCACGGTGGGTACCGCCGATATCCGAGACGGCACAGGCAAGGGTGGGGAAGTCCGTTCTCTGATTACGCATGGCGCAATAGACGATGTGTCCGGGTGTTTTATGTACAATCAGACGCACGAGAATGTCACGGTCACAGGGTCTGTTGACAAACTCGGACAGCGGAATTCTGCCGCCCCTGTACAATTCGACCTCGGTATCAAGGGCGGAAAACAGCGTCAGCACATCGGAGAAGCCGAACCGTCCCCAGATACTGCCGCCGACGGTCGCCATATTGCGGAACTGTACGCCGACGATATCGGAAACGGCAGCAGCAGCCGCGCCGCAGGTATATCCGTTCAGACCCGCGTGACATTCGATCTGCCGCAGGGTCACCATGGCGCCGATGGAAAAGGCATCCTCCGTTTCCTCGATGTTGTTCAGACCCAGAGCCGATAAGTCAATGGCGGTGTTGATGGTGTCATTGCGAAGCCGCAGCCACAGCATTCCGCCGATGATGCGGTTTTTCTTTTTCTGATTGAGCTCCCACGCCTCCTCAAGAGTCTGCGGGCGCACGTAATTCTGTACGGTCAGCATAATGAACGCTCCTGTTGTGATTTTCTTTTCTGATAATATTATAGCAGAAACCCTTGACTTTGTACAGAGGATTTGATATAATTTTTGTTGAAAAATATTGATGAAAGGAATGGGTGGGGGTTCATAAGATTGTGATGCGGGTGCTTCCCAATACCTGCACGGGCGATTCGTGAATCGCCCCTACAAACGCAATCGGGCAATACACGGGTCGATGTGGGCATCGACCCCTACGATTGGGCTGTTCATGCCGTAGGGCAATTCATTTATAGAAATTGGCGGTAGGCGGTGGGGAGGCCGATGGTCTCCCGGATTTCTGCTTCGGTGAACCATTGGAAGGTTGCCTCTTGGCGACAGCGGAGGT
>JAFYTT010000083.1 GCA_017558715.1 Clostridia bacterium
ATTTCAATGATCATCGTCTCACCGACCCCGCCGATGACATCTCCGGCAAGAACTGTTACACCGGCTTCCATACCGCGCGGCAGATCGGCAGACAGGTTGGCATACTGAGACTTGATATTGCCGCCGTGGTTGATCTCGACGCACTGACCGTAGAACGGGTCAAGCCACACGCGCTCGACAACGCCGTCGGCACAGGCGGTAACATTCGTACCGACAGGAGCGGCAATGTCGATGCCCTGATGGACACGGTAATCGTTCATGGTCAGAGAGTAAACTGCGACATCTTCGGTAAAGTCTTTTGCAATCTCGCCGTGGACGGGCATAACGGCACGGAAGTTTTCGCCGTTATCAAATGCCGCGGTCGGCAGATCGTTTTCCTGTTCCTCGGGGATGATTTCTTCCATGGTCGGCTTGTCTTTGGGGAGCGGTTCCGTTTCCCCGACAATTTCGGTGTCGAGCGGATTTGCGGGCTTGAAGAAGCCTGCGTCTTCGGTTTCGGGTGCGGGATCGGCACTTTCAAGCATGGTGACAAGCTCTGTTTCCTTGTCTTTTTTCGATGTTTCGTTCTTTGTTTTGCGGGACGCGGCAGAAAACAGCGTCATTGTGCCGACGGCAAGCAGGGCAAGGACTGCCAGCGACCAGATGCCGGCGGTAACAAGCTGTCTGCGGTTCGCATGCGGTTGTTTCATATCTGGAATCTCCTTTTGGGCATTGTTGCGGACGGTGATGTGTTGTCCGTTTGTAGGTAGTGTTGCCCGAAATCGGAGATGTATGCAAATATTGTGAAATTTTAATTCTCGTATTCCTTTGTTACCGCAGAATTTTTGATCCTGCCGATATCAATACCGTATTTTTCCCACAGAACATCGACGTTGAACTGTGCGGGATCGATGCGGTCATGTACGTGGAGCTGTTCCTTTGCGATGCCGCCGACATATTCCAGTGTTCCGTCGGCGTACAGCAGGTATTCGCCGTAAATCCCTTTGAGAATACGGATTGCATCAAGGTGTTTTCTTTTTTCAAGATGGTCGGTCTGATAAAGTGGATAGGTATACACTTTTCCGTCCGTGATGTTAAATTCACTGTCAGCCGCGCCGCAGATGGTGCCGTTCTCATCCATCGACGGCAGCTCGATGCGGACGGTGCAGAGACTGTGATCGCTGTCGAAGGTCAGGACAACGTAACCGGGACCCACCAGGCCGGATTCGCACAGCTCCACGGTTTTTTCGCGGTATCCATCGATGTCAACAACGGTTTCCGGGGTGCCTTTGCAGGAGAACAACAGCATGGTCAAAGAGAGCAGTATCACGGGGATGATTGCGCGGATGTACTTGATTTTCATGGGGTTTCTCCTTTCGGGATGGAATGTTTTACAAGATGATTATAACACGGATACGGGCAGATGTCAAGTGGTTTTCACAGGTGGGACGGTGGAGGATGATACGTGTGACGGTTGACGCAGGCATTGAGAAGTATCTGCATATACCATTACCGTCTTTGGATTCCGAGCATGACAGTATTCCCAAAAGCTGCCGTAAAAAATCACCCGCAGACCAAAGCCTGCGGGCGAAACAATCAAATCTTATTGAATTTATCCTCCGGCACGTAAAGCGATGTAAAGACAATCGCATCCACGGGAAACCACACGAACAGCAGATGACAGAGAATTACCAGAATCTCGTCAAACTGGCGCAGTTCAAAGCGGATAAATGCCCAGAAGAAGCCGAAAAACAGCAGCAGCAGCGGCACGAGCAGTTTATATCTGCCGCAGACGGCGCGGACAGAGCAGACGATCACGGCACACCAGAACGCGCACTCGACAAGGAGATACAATAGCGACGGAACGGAAAACGCGGACAGGGAACAGAGAAATCCGATCAGTTTTGTCAGCATGATTGTGCCGCCCAGCACGATGATCGACGGCAGCATTTCAGTGACATCTGCTTCTGCATAGCGGCGCACACGCCAGACATGCCAGACGGTGACGAGCATCAGCAGAACTGCGGTGATGACGGTCAGAACATCAAGCGAGGTGACCGCACGGAACACACGCCATCCCTGCAGGGCAAGATAACCGATCAGCGTCAGCAGAAGATAAACAAACTGCTTGGGCTTCGGTCGGATGACGAGCGGGGATTTGAACTTGGGGAAACCTTTCATTTTGCGGGTTCCTCCGTGATGATCGGTTCTCCTGCTGCTTTGCGTGCGAAAATCGCTTCAAAGGCTTCCTTGTACGGCGGATAAGCAATGCCGTATTCGGTGACAATGCCCGCAATCAGCGATGCATCGGTAACGTCAAACGCGGGATTGTATACCTTGACACCCTCGGGTGCCATGCGGGTTTTGTACCACAGCTCGGTAATCTCCGTGGGCTTGCGTTCCTCAATCGGGATCGCGGCACCTGTCGGGCAGTTCATGTCGATCGTTGCGGTCGGTGCGCAGATGTACAGCGGCACACCGTACTGCTTTGCGACACATGCGACGACAGACGTGCCGATCTTGTTTGCGGTATCGCCGTTTGCTGCGACGCGGTCACAGCCGACAAAGATTGCCTGTACGAGTCCCTGCTTCATCACGGCAGAGGACATGTTGTCGCAGATCAGCGTGACGTTCACACCGGCTTCGTGCAGTTCATACGCGGTCAGACGTGCGCCCTGCAGAAGCGGTCTTGTTTCATCGGCAAAGACACGGAAATTGTAGCCGCGCTCATGACCGAGATAAATCGGTGCGGTTGCGGTACCGTACTTTGCGGCGGCAAGACGACCGGCGTTGCAGTGGGTCAGAATACCGTCACCGGGTTTGACGAGGGTAAGTCCGTATTCGCCGATTGCACGGCAGACACGGATGTCCTCCGCTTTGATTTCTTCACATTCCGAGCGGAGCAGGGAAAGAATTTCGGTGTTTTCTTTTTCTCGGTTCGCAAGATACACACCTTCCATGCGGTCAAGTGCCCAGAACAGATTGACTGCGGTCGGTCTGGACGACGCCATGTAGGTTTTGTCCTTTTTCAACGCCGCGGTCAGATCATCCGGTGTGATCGCGGGATTTTCTTTGATGTGTTCCTTTGCTGCAAGGTAATACGCCATGCCTGCGGTGATGCCGATGGCAGGTGCACCGCGGACACAGAGACGGTAGATTGCGTCGTGAATTTCCGGCTGGGTATGCAGATGCATGATCTCGCACGTGCCGGGGAGCTTGGTCTGGTCTAAGATGACGATGGCGGAATCGGCATCGTCGAGGAGGACGGTTTCAATTTGGGAGAAGTTGGGATTGGACATGGTGCTTACTCCTTTGAGACGGATAGTTCTTCTGCGGCATACGCGGTATACCCCTCATAGCTGTAGCTTGCGTCGATGCCTTTCATGAAAACAAGACGGTCGGTGATGCGGTCGGTCAGCGCGTTTTTCAGAAGATATTTGATTTCCAAATCGCGGATCGGACTGCGTTCCATGGCAAGCAGATATTCGGTTTTGTCGACCATCTGCCAGTCAATGACCATACCGAGGTGTTTTTTCAGAATCAGATCAAGCCAGATACGTGTCGCGCGTCCGTTGCCCTCACGAAACGGATGAGCAATGTTCATTTCCACATATTTTTCGATGATCTGATCGAAGGTGTCCTCTTTCATGGCGGAAATACCAGAAAGAGCGGCATCCAGATACAGGACGGGAGCAAAGCGGAAATTACCTTTGGCGAGATTGACGGTACGTTTTTCGCCGGCAAAGGCGTAAATATCTTCAAACAGTGCGCGGTGAATCATCGCAAGACCCTTGTATGTTCCAACAGGGAAGGAATCGAACAATCCGTTGTCCCACAAGGCAATTGCCTTTTCTTTTGTGATGCGTTCCTCCTCGCGGGCAAGCAGAATTTCGTCGGTGATACCGAGTTTGTTTTCAAGCACCATGGGTGTACCTCGTGTGTTGGTTGATATGGAAGCGGCGGGACACAAGGCCCCGCCATATGCGGTATGATGATACCGTCTGCTTCTTCATATAGATTATTTCACCAGATTCTTAACATCATCCAGACAGCGTTCGATGAATGCATCCACCGTCATCTTGCCTTCGTCGCCGTTCTTTCTGGAACGGACAGCAAGCTGACCTTCATTCATTTCGTTGTCACCGATGACGAGCATGTACGGAACCTTGTCAAGCTGGGATTCACGGATCTTACGGCCGATGGTTTCGTTTCTGTCATCAACCTCAACACGTAAGCCCGCACATTCCATCTTGCGCTTCAGATCGTAGCAGTAGTCGATGTGTTCGTTGCCGATGGGCAGAATCTTGACCTGCGTGGGTGCCAGGAACATCGGGAGTGCACCTGCGTACTTTTCGATGAGCAGAGCAAGGGTGCGTTCGTAGCAGCCAAGGGAGGTTCTGTGAATGATATACGGCGTCTTCATTGTGTTGTCGGAGTCGACGTATTCCATACCGAACTTCTTTGCAAGGAGCATATCGATCTGAATGGTGATCAGCGTATCTTCCTTACCGAAAACGTTCTTGATCTGGATATCGAGCTTCGGACCGTAGAATGCAGCTTCATCGATACCGATCTTATAATTGATGTTGTTGGCATCGAGCAGATCCTTCATGATGCCCTGTGCGATATCCCACTGTTCAGGCGTACCTTCGTACTTGTCGGTACGTGCAGGATCCCACTGGGAGAAGCGGAAGGAGCAGTCCTCCAGCAGACCGAGTGCATCGAGCATGTAAAGTGCGAGATCGAGACAGCCCTTAAATTCTTCGGCGAGCTGTTCGGGACGGAGAATCAGATGTCCTTCGGAGATGGTGAACTGGCGGACGCGGATCAGACCGTGCATTTCACCGGAATCTTCATTTCTGAACAGCGTAGAGGTCTCACCCAGACGCATCGGCAGTTCACGGTAGGAGCGCTTCTTGTTTAAGAATACCTGATACTGGAACGGGCAGGTCATCGGACGGAGTGCAAAACATTCCTTGGTTTCGTCGTGCGGATCGCCGAGGACAAACATACCGTCGAGGTAATGATCCCAGTGACCGGAGATCTTGTAAAGGTCACGCTTGGCCATGAGCGGCGTCTTGGTGAGCAGATAACCGCGTCTCTGTTCTTCGTCTTCGACAAATCTCTGCATGAGCTGAATGGTTCTGGCACCTTTGGGCAGCAGAATCGGCAGACCCTGACCGACATAGTCAACGGTGGTGAAGAATTCCAGTTCACGACCGAGCTTATTGTGGTCGCGCTTGAGCGCTTCTGCCTGTGCTTCGAGATAAGCGTTGAGCGCATCCTTGGTCGGATAAGCCGTACCGTAGATTCTCTGCAGCTGCTTGTTGTTCTGATCGCCCTTCCAGTAAGCACCGGTGCAGGCGGTCAGCTTGTACGCCTTGACAGCGCCGGTAGAGAAGAGGTGCGGACCTGCGCACAGATCGGTGAAGTCACCCTGCTGATAGAAGGAGATTTCCTCGCCTTCGGGCAGTTCTTCGATGAGCTGAACCTTGTAGGGCTCATTGCGATCGGTCATGAATTTGATCGCTTCCTCACGAGGCAGTGTGAAGCGTTCGATCTTGCAGTTTTCTTTGACGATCTTCTTCATTTCGCCTTCGAGCTGCTTGAGAACTTCAGCAGTAAAGGGAACCTCGGAGTCAAAGTCGTAGTAGAAACCGTTGTCGATTGCCGGACCGATGGTCAGCTTGGTTTCGGGATACAGGCGCTTGACAGCCTGCGCGAGGATATGGGATGCGGTGTGCCAGAAGACGTGCTTGCCTTCGTCATCCGCAAAGGTAAAGAGCTTGACCTCAGCATCGCCGGTCAGAGGTGTGGTCAGGTCGCAGACCTCTCCGTTGACGGAAGCTGCGATGACCTCACGGGAAATGAGTTCTGCTTCCTTGGCTGCCTCGTACACAGTGATCGGTGCGGACAGCTCCAGTTTTTTGTCACCAAATGTAATGATCATGATATGGTATCTCCTTTCAGATGTTTCTTATTAAAATAATAAACCCCGAAACAGCCGACTGACTGCTCCGGGGTGCATAAACATGGTTTGTGCACGGTTCCACCCGTGAATTTTTCTTTGGATGCGTATGGAATGTGGCGCATGGGTGGTACTGCTCGTTTCTCACTGCCGCGGTGCACTTTCAGCCGGTGATGCACCTCTCTGACAGAGTATCCTCCGTGTGACAGATCTGATACGGACAACATGTCCCATACAAATGGTCTATACTATTATTATAACGCAGAATTGCGGTTTTGTCAATAGCCGCGAACCTTTTTTCTGCGATTATATTCCGATCTCGGATTGATGATCTCACGCCAGTCGAAGTCACCGCGTTCGAGGGCAGAGATCAATGCCTCTGCTGTTGCGATATTGGTTGCGATCGGTACATTGTGCAGATCACACATACGGATCAGACCTGCCTCCAGTTCTTCCTGTTCCGTGCCGACAGCAGCGGGTGCATTGGTAGAGCGGAAGAAAATGACCATGTCGATCTCGTCGTAAGCAATACGGGAAGCGATCTGCTGAACACCGCCCTGCTTGCCGGAAAGAAGTCGTTCAATGTTCAGACCCGTCGCGTCGGAAATGTACTTGCCGGTGATGGAGGTAGCGGAGATGTTGTGTTTGGATAAAATGCCGCAATACGCGATGCAGAACTGTGCGATCAGTTCCTTTTTGGAGTCATGAGCGATGATTGCGATTTCCATTGAGAAAACCCCTTTCTGTATGGTTTTGGGCAATTGCCCTGATTGATAACGTAAAGATGATTCAAATGTCAGATGAGAACAGAGGAACACTGCGTCCACATATTCGTCTGGCGATATTGCGGTGTGCCGATGCAAAAAACGTATCGGTAAGCGACTTGTGGTCGATCAGACATCCGCGGTTCTGTGCGTCCCAGAGGGATGCATCGAACGGAATGACACCGAGCAGCGTCAGCGAAACGGTATCTACCGTCGAAATCAGAGTCAGAGCCGCATTCTGCATCGCGCGTGTACGCTTTCTGCGGGAAACTGCGCTGCGTCTGACGGGGAGGATTGCATCTGCTGCCATAAACTGATTGACAATGAGACGCATTTCGGACAAGCCGTGTTCTCCAAGCAAGAGTGCCGTCTGTTCGGCGGAGCGAATGGCGGTTGTCTGTGCAGAGGAAACAATGAGTGCTTCTTTTACGACGCGTGCAGCAGCAAACAGAATCTCGTGAAGTCCGCCGGGGGTGTCGATCAGAATGTGATCATAACCGAGCTTTTGCGCATCATCCACAATGGTGGGTAATTTTTCCGGCAGTATTGCAAGATCCTCATCGGACAGAAGGCTTCCTGCAAGCAGGTGAAGGGAGGGCAGTGTCGGTGCCTGATAAATGGCATCGGAGAGGGAAACTGCACCATGACAAACATCGCGGATGCCGAATATTGCTTCGTTTTCCAGACCCAGCATCAGATCCAGACAACGGTTTGCGATATCGC
>JAFYTT010000084.1 GCA_017558715.1 Clostridia bacterium
CCTGACCTACGCACCGGCTGATCCGAGAAGCGAATGGTCGGAGGTTGAGCGTGATATTCTGCTTGCAAAGGAGACGGGCTGTGCACTGCATGTCTGCCATGTTTCCTCGGCAGTTTCGCTGGAGCTCATTCGTCAGGCAAAACGGGACGGTATTGATGTCACCTGCGAAACGGGTCCGCACTATCTGTTGCTTGACGAATCCATGCGTGAAAATCACGGCAGATGGAAGATGAACCCGCCGCTGCGTTCTCCCGCTGACAGGGAAGCACTGGTTGCGGCACTGCTGGACGGCACGGTCGACATGATTGCAACCGACCATGCACCGCATTCGGCGGAGGAAAAGTCCAAAGGCTTTGCAGGCTCCCTCAACGGCATCGTCGGACTGGAATGTGCATTCCCGACCTTGTATACGGGTCTTGTTAAAACGGGAATCCTGACGCTGGAAAAACTGATTGCGCTGATGTCCGATAATCCGAGAAAGCGCTTTGCGCTCGGTGGTTTTGATGTCACCGAAAACGAATACACCGTCTGGGATCTTTCCGCGGTTTCCCGTGTCAATCCCGGGGCGTTTGCAACGATGGGCAGAAGCACGCCCTTTGAAGGTATGGAAGTGTACGGCAGATGCATTGCCACCGTCTATGGCGGGGAATGTGTGTATACTGCTGACAAAATCGATTGAGTGTAGGAGGTAAATGCAAATGAAGCAGTCTCTTTTTACGATAAAAGAAAATGTCGCGCTGACACATGACATCATGAAAATGGTGCTGTCGGGCGACACAACGGACATCACCCGTCCCGGTCAGTTCGTCAATGTCCTGATCGAAGGACAGTATCTGCGCCGTCCGATCTCGGTCAATGATGCCATCGACGGGGAGCTGACGCTGATCTATAAGATCGTCGGTGTCGGTACCGAAAAGATGGCAAAGATGACACCCGGCGAGAAACTCGACATTCTGACGGGTCTTGGCAACGGTTATGACACCGAGAAGTCCGGCGACAGACCCCTGCTCATCGGCGGCGGTGTCGGTGTTCCTCCGCTTTACATGCTTGCAAAGCAGCTGTGTGCCAAGGGCTGTGATGTCACCGTCATTCTCGGTTTCCGTTCTGCGCGCGATGTCTTCTACAAGGACGAATTTGAAGCGCTCGGTGCCAAGGTCTTTGTCACAACAGAAGACGGCACGGCAGGTACCAAGGGCTTTGTTACCGGTGTGTTCGGTGAAGCAGGCGATTACACGCACACCTATTCCTGCGGTCCCGAGCCGATGCTTCGCGCCGTCTACAATACATCCGTCACATCCGGTCAGTACAGCTTTGAGGAACGCATGGGATGCGGCTTCGGTGCCTGCATGGGATGTTCCTGCAAGACGCTGTACGGCAACAAACGTATCTGTAAGGACGGTCCCGTCCTTGTAAAGGAGGAAATCGTATGGGAGAAATGAATCGCTTAAATGTCAACCTCTGCGGCATTGATATGGACAACCCCATTATCCCCGCGAGCGGTACCTTCGGCTTCGGCTACGAATTTGCAGAACTCTATGATATCAATATCCTTGGCACGTTCTCCTTCAAGGGAACGACGAGAGAAGCACGCTTTGGCAATGCTACGCCGAGAATCGCGGAATGTCCGTCCGGTATGCTCAATGCGGTAGGTCTGCAGAACCCCGGTGTCGACGCGGTCATCGCACGTGAACTGCCGAAGATGAAAGAAGTTTTCCACAAGCCGGTTATGGCAAATGTATCGGGATTCTCGCTGGATGAATATGTCGAGGTTTCCTCCCGCATTGACAAGGAAGACTGTGTCGGCTGGATTGAATTGAACATCTCCTGTCCCAACGTTCACGGCGGCGGCATGGCATTCGGTACGTGTGCATCCTCTGCGGAATCCGTTGTCAAGGCAGTACGCGAAGTGGTCAAAAAGCCGCTGATTGTCAAGCTGTCTCCCAATGTCACAAACATTGTCGAAATTGCAAAGGCAGTGGAAGCTGCAGGTGCGGACGGTGTATCGCTGATCAACACGCTGCTCGGTATGCGCATCGATATGCGTAAGAAAAAGCCTCTGCTTGCTAATGTGACCGGCGGTTATTCCGGCGCGGCTGTCTTCCCGGTTGCTCTGCGCATGGTTTATCAGGTCGCAGGTGCAGTCAAGATCCCCGTCGTCGGTATGGGCGGCGTTTCCACAGCGGAGGATGTCATCGAAATGATGATGGCAGGTGCGACTGCTGTTGAAATCGGTGCGGAAAACCTGCGTAACCCGTGGGCGTGCCGTGACATCATTAACGCTCTTCCCGAGACCATGGACAAGTACGGTATCACCGATCTGTCCTCCATCATCGGCGCGGCACAGCCGTAATTCAAACTGTTAAAAATATATTTACATAAAAGGAGATCATAAAAATGGGAAAAGACGTCATTATTGCATGTGATTTTGCATCTGCCGAGGCAACCTTTGCGTTCCTTGACAAGTTTGTTGATGAAAAGCCGTTCGTCAAGATCGGTATGGAACTTTACTATGCAGAAGGTCCGTCCATCGTGCGTGAAATCAAGGCGCGCGGACACAAGATCTTCCTCGATCTGAAACTGCACGATATCCCCAATACCGTTAAGAAGGCAATGAAGGTGCTCTCCAACCTCGATGTTGACATGACCAACCTCCATGCGGCAGGTACCAAGGCAATGATGGAAGCTGCCATCGAAGGATTGACCAAGGAAGACGGCACCCGTCCGCTTCTGATCGCTGTTACCCAGCTGACCTCCACCTCCGAGGAACGTATGCGTGACGAACTGCTCATCTCCGCTCCCATCGATCAGACCGTTATGCACTATGCCAAGAATGCGGCTGACGCAGGTCTTGACGGTGTTGTCTGCTCTCCGCTGGAAGCAGGTAAGGTTCACGACACCTGCGGCAAGTCCTTTGTCACCGTTACTCCAGGTGTCCGTTTCGCTGACGGCGATGTCGGTGACCAGGTTCGCGTCATGACACCCGCACAGGCAAAGGAAATCGGTTCCGACTACATTGTTGTCGGTCGTCCGATCACCGCTGCTGACGATCCCGTTGCTGCTTACCGCCGCTGTGTTGCGGAATTTGTTGGTTGATCGATCAGGGTTATCGGATATTTGCAGGGGCGATTCATGAATCGCCCGAATCCTGTCATCCGATGCCGATGATATTCAGAAAGCAGGATATCAAAATAGTATACGGTGACGTTTTCCCGAAATGATCTTTAGTTCATGTACGAGGTGTGCGGGCGATTCGTGAATCGCCCCTACATCCAATCAGATCAGTCGGTTTTATCTTCACCGTGAAAATTCGTGAAATACAATATAAGGAGATACAAAAATGGAACAGTACAAGAGAGAGTTTATTCAGTTTCTGGAAGGTGCCGGCGTTCTGAAGTTCGGCGATTTCACCGCAAAGAGCGGTCGCAAGATTCCGTACTTCATCAATGCAGGCGACATCAAGACCGGCGACCAGATCGCAAAGCTCGGCGAATTCTATGCAAAGAGCTACCTCGAAAAGGTTGGCAAGAAGAGATGCGTCCTCTTTGGTCCGGCATACAAGGGCATTTCCATTGCAGTCTCCGCATCTGTAGCACTTTCCAAGGAAGGTCTGGATGTTCCGTTCTTCTTTGACCGCAAGGAAGTCAAGGACCACGGTGAGGGCGGTATGTTTGTCGGTTATACCCCCAAGGCCGGTGAAGAAGTCGTTATTACCGAAGACGTTATCACCGCAGGTACCGCGATCCGCGAAAGCATGGGCAAGCTGTCCGCACTGGAAGGTGTCAGTGTCGCCGCTGTCTTTGTTATGGTAGACAGAAAGGAAAAGGGTCAGACCGAAAAGTCCGCAATGGCAGAGATCACCGATACATTCGGTTTCCCCGTTTACTCTGTTGTTGATGTTTACGATATCATCGAGTATCTCGAAGAAGACGAAAAGAACGCAGAGAATGTTGCCCGTATCAAGGCATATCTCGAAATCAACGGAGCAAAGGCATGAAGACCAGAGGTTTGATTGATATCGCGGAGCTTACCACCGCGGAAATTGATGCGATGATGGAAGTTGCGCAGGATATCGTTGATAATCCTGCCAAGTATTCCGAAAAGTGCAAAGGTAAGAAGCTCGCAACGCTGTTTTACGAAGCATCTACAAGAACCAGACTGAGCTTTGAGGCGGCTATGCTCGACCTCGGCGGTTCTGTCATCGGTTTCTCCGATGCACAGTCCTCCTCCGTTTCCAAGGGTGAATCCGTTGCCGATACCGCGCGTACCATCGAGTGCTTTGCGGATATCGCGGCAATGCGTCATCCCAAGGAAGGTGCACCGCTCGTTGCGCAGATGCATGTCAATATTCCGATCATCAACGCAGGTGACGGCGGTCACAACCACCCGACCCAGACGCTGACAGACCTGTTCACCATTCGCCGAGAGATCGGTCATCTGGACAATCTCGTCATCGGCTGCTGCGGTGACCTCAAGTTCGGTCGTACCGTTCATTCTCTGGTAACTGCAATGAGCCGTTATCCGGGTGTCCGTTTTGTCTTCATTTCCCCGGAAGAGCTGCGCATTCCCGAGCACGTTCGCTCTGAAGTTCTGGATGCAAACAACATTCCGTATGTTGAAACAACGTCGCTTGACGATGTCATGGGTGAGCTCGATATTCTCTACATGACCCGTGTTCAGCGTGAACGTTTCTTCAACGAAGCAGATTATCTCCGTCTGCGCGACTCCTACATTCTGACGCCCGAAAAGCTGAAGGCTGCAAAGGAAGATATGCGCGTCCTCCATCCGCTGCCCCGTGTCAATGAAATTTCCGTTGCTGTGGACGATGATCCCCGTGCGGCATATTTCAGACAGGTCAAGAACGGCAAGTTTATCCGCATGGCGCTGATTCTCAAGCTGCTTGCGGAAAATGCATAAGAGTAGGGAGGAGAAGTATCTATGATTATCGGCAACATCCGTGACGGTATCGTCATCGACCATATTCCCGCAGGACGCGGAATGGATTTGTACTCCTATCTGAAGCTCGGCAAGCTTGACTGTGAAGTTGCGCTGATCAAGAATGCGGAAAGCGGCAAGCGCGGCAAGAAGGACATCATCAAGATCGGCGCTCCGATCGATCTTGATTTCACGATTCTCGGTTTTGTTGATCCGCAGATCACGGTCAACATCATCGAAAACGGCAAGCGCGCAAAGAAGTTCCATCCGGCACTTCCCGAAACGATCATGCACCTCATCAAGTGCAAAAACCCGCGCTGCATCACCTCCTGTGAGCAGGAACTGCCGCATGTCTTCCGTCTGACCGACCGCGAACACGGCGTTTATCGCTGCATGTACTGCGAAACCAAGGCTGAAAAGTAAAATACTCTATTATTTACCCGTTGTGTCTTTTGACATGACGGGTATTTTTTGTCAGAAATTTCCTTCTCTGCGGCAGTATGAACACAAAGGTTCTGCGCAAGACTATCATCAAAAACGAAATTCGGAGGGATATCATGAATCTTGATGCGAAAACGTATCAGAAGTACGCAAATGCGTATGCAAAAAAATCGCCTTCACCGAAAAACTGTATTGCCGCATTTCTGGTCGGCGGCAGTATTTGTCTTTTGGCGGAGGGATTATATCGACTGTATCTGCATCTGGGGGTGGCGGAAGCGGCGGTGCGGATTCTGACCCCGGTTACCATCATTGTTCTGACAGCGCTTGCGACGGGCTTCGGTGTATTTGACTGTCTTGCAAAGGCTGCAGGTGCGGGAACACTCGTCCCGATATCGGGCTTTGCCAATGCTGTGACAGCACCTGCCATCGACAATAAGGCAGAGGGGATGATTATGGGCGTCGGCGCGAAGATGTTCATCATTGCGGGTCCTGTGATCGTTTACGGAACGCTTGCCTCGGTTGTCTGGGGTGTGATCTACTATTTTCTGCACATGAGAGGGATTGTATGAAAGAGAATACGATGATAGCGGAACAGAATCGCGGAATTGTCAGGATTCCCAATCCGCCGACAATCCGTGCATGGGCAAGTGTTGTCGGCAAAAAAGAACACGACGGACCGTTGGGCGGCGATTTCGATCTGCATGCCGAAGATGATCGATTCGGCATGGATACGTGGGAAAAAGCGGAATCGGAAATGCAGCGTCTTGCGCTCGGGATGCTCATGAAAAAAAGCGGATGTCGCGAAGAGGACATCGGTGCGATTTTTGCGGGTGATCTTCTCAATCAGTGCACAGGCTCGTCGTTTGGTCTTCTTGATGCAAAAATCCCGTATTTCGGGCTGTATGGCGCGTGCTCGACGATGGCGGAGGGACTGATGCTGGCATCTCTGCTTGTCGGCGGCGGATATTTTTCAAAGGCGGCGGCGGTCTGTTCTTCACATTTCTGTTCCGCTGAGCGGCAGTTCCGTTTCCCGATTGAATATGGCGGGCAGAGAACACCGACCGCACAGTGGACAGTAACAGGCGCAGGTTCGGTTCTGCTGTCCTCGGACGGCTGCGGACCGTATGTTACGGAGGTTCTGCCGGGTATCAGTGTACAGATGGGCATTACCGATGCTGCCAATATGGGGGCTGCGATGGCACCTGCGGCGGTCGACACGCTGTCACGCTATTTTGCATCATCCGGCGTATCACCCGATGAATTCGATCTGATCGTGACAGGCGATCTCGGACAGGTCGGACATGATATCACATCCGATCTGCTGCTTTCGATGGGATATGATGTGCGCCGTGTTTACAACGACTGCGGTTTGCTGATATACTCTTCTGAGTCGCAGGATATGCATGCGGGCGGATCGGGATGCGGATGCTCGGCAACTGTTCTGTGCGGGCATATTCTGAAACGCTTTGCAAACGGACAGTACAAAAACATGCTGTTTGTCGGTACCGGTGCACTGATGAGTCCGACGAGCGTTCAGCAGGGACTGCCGATAGCGGGCATTGCGCATCTGGTGCGGATTTCTGCGGAAAAACCAACGGAAATGGGAGGAGGCAACGCATGAGAGAGATCATCATTGACTGTCTTCTGGTATTTGCAGTCGGCGGCGGGTTCTGTGTCATTGCACAGCTCTTGATCGACTATACAAAAATCACACCCGCACGGATTCTTGTGACATACGTCGTGGCGGGTGTGATCTTAACGGCTGTCGGTATTTACGAGCCTCTTGTAAAATTGGCGGGATGCGGCGCAACGACACCGCTGACAGGATTCGGTTACTCCCTTGCGCGCGGGGTCGAATATGCGGTCCGTGATAAGGGTCTTATCGGAGCGCTGACAGGGGGATTGTCGGGTACAGCCGGCGGTATTACAGCGGCGATGACCTGCGGCTTCATTGCGGCGCTGGTGTTCAACGGCAAACCAAAGGCATGATTATCGGCGGAGCAGGATCACAGCATCCATGTACCGTCCTGCAGCACGACCGGGCAGGGTGACGAATCCGTCATCACAGAGCTGCACTGCATTTTCATCATAAGTGCCGTCCTGTGGAGAAAAGAGGATGGCACTTGTCGGTTGGAAGGGGGGGTTGTCCATATCCAACTTGACACCAACGCCGGCGGGCAGATAAAGATACACGGTATCCTCCGTTACCGCGGCGGCAGTGAAAGCGGCGTTGTGCGGGTTGTCGATGACAAGCTCGGGCATAGGCGTCCATGTATGCCACGGATGATCGGTGATAAAATCAGCGTAGATACGGATATTTTCCGCGCCCGGGCGGTGCAGGGCAGTTTCCCAGTTATTGGGAAAATAAGCGCTTCGTTCGTCTTCGCGGCGGAATCCCCAGATGGAGTGGTGACCGTAGGTGTTGCCGCACGCACCGCAGAAGAGATTACGGTAAGCGGCAAGTCTGACATCGTAGGCATCGTAATAGCCATTGCCTGCATCAAAATTGATCGGATGGTCCTCGTAGCATGGCTCACCGTCCATGACGGGTTTGGTCGGTGTACGGCTGTAATCTGCCGCCAGCATATCAAAACAGTATGGAGAAGGTCTTCCGTGTCCCGACTGCATCATGTTGAAATCGAGCCATTCTTGGTCATGGACGAATGCGGATGAGGATTGTGCACCGCAGGGATGCAGGGTCATCGGGAATTTTCCGCCGTCCCCCGCACGGAGACCGTTTGCCATCGCATCAATGATTGCAAAATGACGCTCCTCTGTCAGCGGTCGGTCGCCGCCGAGAATCCAGATGATGTTGTCAAAGGTATGATATCGTTCACCGAGCAGTTTGCCGTAAAGAAATGCGTTGTCTGGCGTGAAGATTTCCGGTCCCGCACCCCACAGTTTGTTCCATTTATCGCCCCACGTCGGAAGCAAACCGACATAGAGAGCGCGTTTCTGTGCTTCGGCAATCACATAATCAACATGCGCAAAATACGCTTCGCAGAGCTTTGTCGGATCGTAAACGCCGTCTCTGTCTTGCTCCAGCGGGAAATCTCCGTTGGCGTTTGGCACGGTCAGACCGTCAAGCTCCGCTAACATGACGGCTTGAATCATATTGAAGCCTTGCTCCCGACGGGTATCGAGATAATGAAGCGTCTGCTCCCGTGACAGGCGGTGAAACAGTTCCCATGCGGTGTCACCGAGCAGATAAAAGGGTGTCCCGTCTGATGTGATCAGATATCGTTTGTTTGGGGATATGTGTAATGTCTGCATAAATTCACCTCAAAAAAGCAAAAGGAGGTCTCCGGTTATTTGGAAACCTCCTTTCTTGATGTTTATTTCTTTGCAGCACGGAGAATGGCATCGGCAACCTGCTTTGCGCAAACCTCAATGCCTTCCTCTGTCAGATGGATTTTATCGTCTTTGCGGATCATTGTGTCAATGTTCGGATAAACCGTCGTATGCAGATCATTGATGATGATACCGAGCTTCTGCAGTTCGGGAACGAGCAGTTCATTGTATCGGATGATGTCTGCATTTTTGTTGTGAGGATTGTCCTCGGTGACGGGCGTGGTCGTTGCAAAAATGACCGTTCCGTGGCGTTTCTGCAAGATTTTTGCGATGCGGATCATGTTGTCAACATAGACCTCGGGCTTTGTGAAATAGCCGTCGTCAAAAATGTTGCAGACATCCCACAGACCGTTGTTCCAGTGGACGAGTTCAGAACCTTCCATGTTTGCCGCCCAGTCCCACATCCCGCGCAGGGTATAGGAGGAGAAGCGGCAGTTTTCCTCAGGCTGCCAGACCTCAAAATCCGGTCCGAGCAGTTCTGCGACACGCGCACCGTAGCTCATACGGATGGAGTCGCCAAGCAGTGTAATTTTCATAATGATAGCCTCTTTTTGGAAAATGGATTTATTTGACAAGCAGCTTCATGCCGCTGATGATACCGGCAGGTGTTTTGTCGGCGGAGAGGAGCAGGCGCATTTCATACGTCTTGCCGCCTTCACATGCGAACGGAATATGCAGCGTACCGTCAACTGCACCGCCATCATATACGCAAGTGCCGTCGATATAAAGAGTCACGGATGCGGCACGGATACGACCGATGCAAAGCTGTGCCGTATTGTCAAAATCGGGATTCTGTGACTTCGGTACCGAGAGTTTTGCACGGAAGAATTTCCAGCCGTCGGTAAAGCCGGGTCTGCAGTTCCATCCGTCAAAGGAGACAGGCTCCAGCGAATTCATATCGTTGTCGGCGATTTCCATGCAGGCATCGGGTTTCTCACGGTAGGTTTCTGCGGTGACAGTCACGCCGTCGATCAGCGTGTTGGCGGATGCATAGACATATGCAGGTTTCGGCGCTTCATGGATTTCCAGTTCACAAACCGTATCCGGCAGGTCATCGCCGCTGACACGGATGGCAAGCGACTTGGCGCCGACCTGCGACTGGACAATCAGTTGTGCGTGACCGGCAAACAGAGAACGCTGCGGTTCATGATCGGATTCCAGACAGTTGGGATCACCGTTGCCGACACCGAGCAATGTACCGTCACCGATGATTTCAAAATGCAGCATCTGGTTCGCGGTTTCGATCGTATTGCC
>JAFYTT010000085.1 GCA_017558715.1 Clostridia bacterium
CGCTGTGTGCGTATTCCGATGCGCGAAAGCCTGCGCAGCCTCAATCTTTCCAATTCCGTCGCCATTGCTGTTTACGAAGTCCTGCGTCAGTCCGGATTCCGCGGTCAGCAGGAAGAAAGCGATTATCTCTCCGAATCATGAAATAAAGGTTCTTCTTATCTCCTCAAAAAAGCGGAGAAAGAAGAACCTTTTCTGTTGTCACAGATTGCTTACAACTTACCGTTTTCCGGCAGTTACGGTGACATCAAATGCAAATTCACCGCAGCGGACAGTAATATTCGCCCTGCCTTCTTTTCCGGCAAAGGTGACATACCCATTGGAATCCACATTCACGACATCGGGCGCATCATTTTCATAAGTCACACAAGGATCGGTATCCCCGCCGATCTCAAACCAACTGCCGTTGGCATAATCAGCAATGCCGCGGATCTGCTTCAGCTCGTTTTCGGCAATGTTGAGGAAATACTCAGTTACAACCGGACGGAAGCCGATCACACGTTTGTTGTCCTCGGAAAAATCGATGTCCGCCGGATAGACTATAACAGGAATCTGCAGCGTTCTGCCTGCATACGAAGCATCAAGATAGGTGTACCCTAACTTTTCACCGCGGACAGTCATGCCGTCCACCGAAATGATTTCCCGATCATAGCCCGAGAAGACGACACCCTCTTCCAGCGGGTACTGACGGTAGCACGTGTCCAGCCAAATCAGATGGATCTTCACGGTTTCTCCCAGATGTACCCGGTATACATGAGGCACGCCGGTAATGGCAATCGGCCATATCGGATCGGGGGATGGGAAGCAGGTCAGCGCGCGGGCGACGTTCGGCTGATCGGTTTCGGAATAGAAGTCCTCGTCCATTCCCAGAAAATCGTAACGGTGCAGACGCGTCCCCCATTTACCCCACTGATTGCCGTAAGCATATGCCAGCAGCATCAGATCGCCCGACTTGATATGGTGCAGACAGTCGCCCGAAATGCCGCTGTTGTGACACATGAAACTGGTATTCACCCGGATTTCGTTGACACGACGGAAGGTCAATCCGTCATCAGACTCGTAAATTGCGAGCATACTGTCTTCCGTGAACCGCTTGTCCGTGGAAATAGCCACGAACTTGTCAAGATCCTCGCAGTATACCACGTCAAACGAGTCGTTGGAACCGCCCGAACGCATGACAGCGACACCGCGGTATTCGAGGGTTGCCGGCCAGTCTTCCCGGGTTATGTCAGCGGTAGCTACCCGGGTCATATGATAGGAACTGCCATCCGCGCGTGTGGATGTCCAGGTAAAGTACATATATAATACGTCATCCTTCACCACAAAGGAAGGTTCCCCCGCACCCCAGCGCTGCCACGGTTCGTCAAAGTAAACGATGGGCGCCGGTTTTCCGATCCAGTGCAGATCCCCTCGATGTTCACCCCAGCCGCTGCCGGTCCATTTTTCGTAAGGTCCTTCGGCATGTTTCGAGCGTGCGACAAAAGCATTGTTGCATACACCGCCGGCATGTGAGAACACCGTGGAAGTATAGCCGATATAATAGTATCCGCCATACTTGATGACTGCCGGGTCACATACGGAAAACCAGTCCATGGAATCGGCGGTCGGCATGAGAACCACGACCTCGGGAGACCAGGTTCTGCCGCCGTCGGTGGATTTCTTATATGTGAACCAATCGGCTTCACCGACCGCTCCGGGAGAGGCAAACCATGCCTCACAAATGCCGTCATGTACCATGATGCTGGGACCGTAGCGGTAGCCCCATGTCATTCCCTCGCATGGAGCATAAATGTCCATTCCCTGATCAGGCAGCTGGAGTTTGAAATGTTTCTTCATTGGATTCATCCTTTCTTCCCGATGAGAACCTCAATATACCGATTCCCAAATATAAATTTTGTATTTCAAATGCGAATTTACACGAAACTTGAACGAGCAAAGCGCGGTCTGTCCGAAATCTCGTTTCAAATGATGCTGTCTATCCACATTATACCATATATCTCAAACAATGGCAATATTCTATCATTTTTTCATAGTCTGATTTTTTTATAATTCTATAGATTTTTCGGCGCAATTCTGCTATAATGGAGTTATCAAAAATCAATTCGCGGTTGACAGCACGGAATTTGCTGTATGCCGGGATAAAAGACAAACACAGAAAGCGAGGAAACACATATGGTAAACGGAAAATTGAAGGCAGCAATTGTGGGTATGGGATTTGGCGGCTGTTTTGTGCCGATCTGGCTTGATCATCCTGCGGTCGGAGAGGTGATCATTTGTGACAGCAATCCGGAACGCCTGCAGGCACATGTCAATGCCAATCCGCGCGTAAAAACAGCGTCGTTTGAGGAAATTCTGGCGGACGACACCGTCGATGCAGTGCACCTGCTGACCGGTATTCCCGATCATGCGGCACACACCGTGGCGGTGCTGGATGCAGGTAAACACTGCGCATGCACGGTTCCGATGGCAACCACACTTTCGGAAATCCGTGACATCTGTGCAGCGGTCCGGCGCAGCGGAAAGCATTATATGATGATGGAAACAACGCTGTATACCTATCAGTTTTTCTATATCACCGACATGATTCGCTCGGGTGAACTCGGACGGATTCAGATGATGCGCGGTTCACACTATCAGGATATGGAATACTGGCCCGAGTATTGGGATGGACTGCCGCCCTTCTGGTACGGTACCCATGCGCTTGCACCGATGATCGCACTGTCCGGCAGCCGTGTCGAGCGCGTATCGTGTCTTGGCTCCGGCACAATGCGTCCAGAACTCGTGCGGCGCTGGGGAAATCCGTTCCCCGCAGAAACGACGCATCTGCGCTTTGCAAACGGACTTGCGGGAGAAGCAACGCGGACGCTGTTCGAGACGGCACGCGTTTACCAGGAAGGTCTGAGTGTCTACGGCAGTAAAAAGAGCTTTGAGTGGGGCTTTGCCGACGGGGATGCGCCATATGTCACAACACTGACTGCGCGTGATGATGCCAATCGGCGCGGCGGCGTGACAACGGTGGAACAGATTGCACTGCCCAACTATTATGAACGACTGCCCGAACCGCTGTGGAAATACACGGTCGGCGGTCTTTATGACCCGGAAAATCCGCAGGAATCCCTGACTGTCGGAGCCGGCGGCGGACATCACGGCTCACATGCGCATCTGGTACACGAATTTGTCAGCAGCATCATCGAAGGACGCAAGCCTTGGATCGACGAAGAACTGGCAGGCAATATCACTGCTGCCGGCATCTGCTCGCACGAATCGGCACTGCGCGACGGCGAGTGGATCACTGTGCCGCGGTTCTGATGCGCGGGATTTCCGAATGCAGCGATGACACCAAACCAACCGATACAATGCTGAAACGAGAGGAGCAATAGGATGATAACCGTAACAGAAGAATATCTTGAACAAATCGACGCGCTGTGTGAGGCACGCAGACAGCAAATCCGCAATTTACCCGACCGGCTTGTCATTCGCGGCAGGACGTACTATGTCAGCTGTGAGGGCGATGACAAAAACGACGGTCTGACACCCGGGACTGCATGGAAAACCCTTGCAAAAGTTTCGGCGGCAGAACTTTCGGCAGGTGACGGGGTACTGTTCCGCCGCGGGGATCTGTTCCGTGGGAAGGTTATCACCTGCGCAGGCGTTTCCTACGGTGCATACGGCGAGGGTGAAAAACCGAAATTCTATGGCTGGAACAGAGGACTTGACGATCCGGCACTGTGGACATGCGTGGATACGGCGCACCACATCTGGAGGTGGGATGAGAAGATTCTGGATCCCGGTACACTGGTATTCAATCACGGGGAAGCACATTCGGTCAAGCTGATTCCCTCCTACATCGACGGGAAATTCGTGTGCCGCAATGATGAAACGAAGCTCTTTGACATGCGCGAGGAGATGGAGCGTGACCTCGACATCTATTGGCATTTTGAGGATACGCTGACAACAGCCCCCTCCAAAGGACAGGATTTTCCGATCCCTGTGGTCAATGAGGAAAGCCTTGGTGACTTGTATCTGCGCTGTGACAAGGGCAATCCTGCCGAGGTATTCGGCTCGATAGAGGCTTTGACCAAGCGTCCCATGTTTGTTGTCGGTTCCAAGCCCGATGTCAGGATCGATAATCTGTGCATAAAGTACATCGGTCATCATGCCATCACGGCTGGCGGTGGTTGTGTACGCGGTTTGCATGTCAGCGGATGTGAAATCGGCTGGATCGGCGGTACCATCCAGCATTATGCAGGCACCGATCCCAATTACCCCGAAGGCGGACGCGGAACGGTCACACGTTTCGGCAACGGCATTGAAATCTACGGCGGCTGTGACGGTTATACCGTTGAGGACTGCTACATCTATCAGTGCTACGATGCAGGCATTACCCATCAGATAACTACCGGCGGCAATAAAATTACGATGACCGATGTGTTATATCAAAACAATCTGGTCGAATACTGTGTCTACTCCATCGAATACTTTCTTGAGATGAACAACGGTGATACCGAGAGCTATATGGACGGCATTAAAATGAGCGGCAACATCCTTCGCCATTCCGGATACGGCTGGGGTCAGCAGCGGCACAATACGCACACACCGGCACATATCAAAGGTTGGAGCTATACCAATAAAGCTTCCAACTATACCGTTCACGACAATATTTTCGATCGCGCGGCATATCGGATGCTGCATCTGGTGGCGGAGAAGACGGAAAGTTGTCCCGTCATGCATGATAATACCTACATCCAGTTTGAAGGCGGCAAAATCGGTCAGTACGGCGGAAACGAAATCGCGGAGCCCGAAAACCTCGTCTTTGATGACCGGGCAGAGGAAAAAATCACGGAAGTATTCGGCGATAAAAACGCAAAGGTGTATATCATCCGTCCGGCCCCCGAAGGTGTATGATACTCCGGGGAGTACCCTCTCCATGCAATACATATCCCCGCCAAACTCGTGTGAGCATGGCGGGGATGGTTGTTATATCATCTGCTTTCATTCAGAATCATTCGCATTCGAAACTATTTACCCCGTTGTTCAGATGAAAACCACATCCATCAAAATATCATCTTGACACCGAATTCAGACTGTGATATACTGATAAAAACGCAAACGATGCAAAACAAGAAAGGAACTAAAAATGAATCCGATTCTCAAAAATGCTGCGGCTGCAATGCCGCGAACAGATTATCCGCGTCCGATGTGGATGCGCGGCGAATGGTACTGCTTGAACGGTCCGTGGGAATTTGCATTTGATTTCAGTGTCAGCGGTGAGGAACGCGGCATGCAGACAAGCGGCGATTATCCTCTTACGATCAAGGTTCCGTTCTGCCCGGAAAGTCCGCTGTCCGGCATCGGTTACCGCGATTTCATTCCTGCTGTATGGTACCGCCGTACATTCACTGTTGACTGTCCTGCCGGTCACCGTGCAATTCTGCATTTCGGCGCAGTAGATTACGCATCGAAGGTTTGGGTCAACGGTAAGCTGTGCGGCAGCCATGAGGGCGGCTACTGTACATTTTCTTTTGACATCACCGATAAGCTTACAGACAGTGATAATACGATCGTTGTCATGGCAAAGGACGACAACCGCTCGAAACGACAGCCTGTCGGCAAACAGTGTACCCGTTACGCCTCTTCCGTTTGCTCTTATACAAGAACGACC
>JAFYTT010000086.1 GCA_017558715.1 Clostridia bacterium
ATTATAGAGCCGCCATCTACCTGAGATTATCAAGGGAAGATGGCGATTTTTCATTTTCCGGCGAAAAACTTGAGAGCGATAGTATCTCCAACCAGAGAATGCTCATCCTGGACTACCTCAAGAAACACCCGGAAATAACAGTCGTGGACGAGTATATTGATGACGGTTTCACTGGCGCGAACTTCGAGCGTCCCGACTTCAACAGAATGATGGATGATGTCAAGGCTGGAAAGATTGACTGCATCGTCGTAAAAGACCTTTCGCGTTTTGGTCGTGAGTATATCGGCTCTGGTGAGTATATCCAGAAGGTTTTCCCGAAACTCGGCATTCGTTTCATTGCAATCAATGATAACTACGATAACGCACAGCCGGGTGCAGCGGACAACGAGCTGGTGCTGCCGTTCAAAAACCTGATGAACGACTCCTACTGCCGCGACATCTCTATCAAGGTCAGAACAAACCTTGAAGCGAAGCGTCGCAGTGGTCAGTTTGTCGGAACTCGCGTTGTGTTCGGCTACATGAGATCACCGGACAATAAGAATCAGTTGGTTGTCGATCCCGAAGCTGCTGCGGTGGTGCAGGAAATCTTCAAATGGAAACTTGAAGGTCTGTCTCCTTCTCAAATTGCAGATCGGCTCAATGACAGCAGTGTTCCTTCTCCTATTGAATATAAGAAGGCGAACGGATCTAAGCAGCGCACTTGCTTTCAGACGAAACAAGTTGCTCAGTGGAGTGCGGTTGCCATATATCGCATCCTCAAAAACGAAATCTACACCGGTACACTGGTACAAGGAAAGACTACCTCTCCAAACCACAAGGTAAAGAAGATGGTGGCGAAGCCTTCAAGGGAGTGGTCCCGAACGGAGAACGCTCATGAGGCAATTATCGCTCCGGCTCAGTTTGACCTCGTGCAGCGGATCATGCTGGAAGATACCAGAAGCCCCGTAGGAGCAAAGGGGGTGCATCCTTTCTCCGGCAAGATTTTCTGCGATGACTGCGATAACCCTATGGTGCGCAGAGTATCGCGCTCCGGTGGTCACGAATACTCCTACTTCATCTGCGGCGGCAATAAGAGTGACAAGACTTTCTGTTCCTCTCACAGCATCAAAGAATCCATTGTTTACGATACGGTGCTGGCAGTCATTCAGGGACATATCGCGGCTGTTATGGACATGGCAGAAGCACTAACTCAGATTGATAACCTCGCATGGGAAAATCGAGAGCTTGAAAAGATCAAAGCAAAGATTTCATTCCAAGAAGAGATTATTGATAAAAACAGAAGGCTCAAAACCGGCGCGTATGAAGACTTCCGAAGCAACTTCATTACCCGTGACGAGTACAAAGCCTTCTCAGCTCAGTTTGATCAGCAAATCAGAGAAGCACAAGATACCATCATGATGCTCACAAGTGAGCGAAATAGCGTGATGGGTGGTCTGGCAGAACAGCAAGGCTGGCTCTCTCAGTTCAAACAGTTTGAAAACATTCAGGAATTAACTCGCAATGCAGTGGTCAGCATGATTGACTTTATTCGTATCGGTGAGGACAAGGACATTCATGTCCAGCTCATGCACTATGACCGGTTTGCGTCGATCATGGAGTTCATTGCAGAACAAAAAGCAAAGGAGGACGCCAAGAAAATAATTCGCTTGACAAAGGAGGCAGTATAAATGGCACGAGTATCACGCAAAAAGCAAACCATCCCAGCAACTTCGGCTGATACCTCCGTTCGCATTTGGAAGACTGCTCTCTATGTCAGACTTTCGGTTGAGGATAACGGCACGGATTCCGATTCCGTAGAAAACCAGATCACTCTTCTGGAAGACTATATTGCCAATCATCCCTATCTGAAAAAGGTAGCATTATTCGTCGATAACGGTTACACCGGTACTGACTTTCTCCGTCCTGAGTTCAATCGAATGATGGAGGCTGTTCAGGCTGAGATCGTTGATTGCATCATTGTGAAGGACTTGTCCCGTCTCGGTAGAAACTATATTGAGACATCACAGTTCATAGAGAAGATTTGCCCTTTCTATAATCTGCGCTTCATTGCCGTCAATGATAATTATGATACTGCGACGGTTACGAGCGAAGGTCAGCTTTCCGCATCTCTGCAAAACATCGTCAACGATTACTATGCGAAGGACATTTCTCGGAAGGTCACATCTGCGCTGCAAGCAAAAATGGAGCGCGGTGATTACATCGGGAACTATGCCCCTCATGGCTATCGTAAAGACCCGGAAAACAAAAACCGTCTGCTCATTGATCCTGAGACAGCTCCGGTCATTCAGCAGATATTTGAGTGGAGAGCTGAGGGCATCAGCTATATGGGCATCTGCAAGAAGCTCAATGATGCTGGTATTCCTTCTCCCGGACAGCACAAACTCAATCAGGGTATCGAAACCAATAACAATAAGAAGCAACGCACTGTTCTCTGGAACAAGCATAAGATCACAGAGATTTTGAAGGACATCGTGTATATCGGGCATCTTGCTCAGAAAAAAGGCAGTCAGTGTCTTTATGGTGGCATCACGTATCATATCACATCCGAAGATGAGTGGATCGTGGTAAAAAATACTCATGAGCCGTTGATCAGTGAAGAGCTGTTCGAGAGAGTGCAGCAGATTAACAGTGCAGCATTAGAGCGTCAGAAAGCAAACACCGGTAAGTATGACCATCTTCCCAAAGAGAAGAACATCTACGGTAAGAAATTCACTTGCGCTGACTGCGGCTCTATCATGAAGCTGCATCGTTCTATCAGCACGAAAAAAGATAAGGTGTACTTCACCTTCAAATGCCCCACTTATGCAGAGCATGGCTCAAGAGCTTGCTCAGACGTCAAAATGCGTAAAGCGGATCTGGATGAAGCGGTTTTCACTTTCATCAAGTCGCAGATGGAAGTCTTCATTGATATGGAGAACACCCTTCGCAGACTGTTGGCTATGAAGAAGGCGAAGCTCAAGCAGAACAACACCCAGCAGGAAATCAAGTCACTCAAACAAAAGCTGGCTCATAAGCAGTCAATCCTTAGCGGTATGTATGTTGACCTCAAGGAAGGCTTGCTCTCTCAGGAGGACTATGGTCATCACAGAGAGATTATCACAGCAGACATTAAAGCTCTTGAATTAAAGCTGTCTGAGGTGGAATCTGCGAAGAGCGAAACCGAAGAACAACTCACCGGTGAAATGAAATGGAAGTTCATGATCCAGCGTTTTTACGACGCAACAGAGATGACGGCTGAAATGGCAGATGCTTTTATCGAAACGATGAAGCTCCATAAGGACGGAAGTCTCGAAATCAAACTCAGCTACATGGATGAGTTCATGGCACTCACTACCACTTGCGAAAGACTCAGAAAGGAGGTCGCATAATGAAACAGCAAATTGCTATCTATCTGCGCGTGTCTCTGGAAGATGTAGACAAGCGTACTAATAAGCTCAAGGACGAGAGTAACAGTATCGCTTCTCAACGTTTGCTCATCAATCATCACTTAGACCAGAATCCCATGCTCTGCGATCTTCCTCGTATTGAATTCTACGATGATGGTTTCTCCGGCACAAACTTTGAGCGTCCTGACTTTATACGTATGATTGAGTACGCAAAGAAGGGCGAGATCAGTTGCATTGTGGTCAAGGACCTCTCCCGTTTCGGTAGAGACTATCTTGAAGTAGGTGACTATTTGGAGCATATTTTCCCGTTTCTCGGCATTCGCTTCAAATCTATCAACGATCACTATGACAGCGCAAAGCACGAAGGCAAGACTATCGGTATGGACATTGCCTTCAAAAACCTTATCTATGACTATTACAGCAAAGACCTCTCCAAGAAGGTTAAGTCTGCTATGGGCATGAAGCAGCGCGAGGCAAAGTATGTGTGCTGCATCCCTTATGGCTACAAGGCTCATCCAACTCAGAAGCATCAGATGGTCATTGATGAAAAGACAGCTCCGGTAGTTCGCCGGATCTTCTTAGATGTCATTGCAGGAAAGTCCTGCACACAGATTGCCAAAGAGCTGAATACCGAAGGCATTCCAACTCCGGCACAGCAGAAGGCGGTCACTCGCAGAACATCTACCCAAAAGCCCCAGTGGACACATCGCGCCCTCTTAGCTATGATTGAGAATATCAAGTACACCGGCACGATGGTCAATCACACACGAGAGAGCCGTTTTATCCGGGACAAGAATCAGCGTCGTGTTCCGAAAGAGGAATGGTATATCAGGGAGAATGCCCATGAAGCTATCGTAACTCAGGAGGAATATGACCAAGCTCAGGACGCGATCCAGAGACGGCGAAAGTCATCCAGAGTGTCCCATGATCAGACTGACAGAGTTTACTTCTGCGCTCATTGCGGCGGAAAACTTGAAAAAGCCAATGGTACAGTCTTCTCTTGTCCTTCTCATCGTTATCACGACGGAAGTGCTTGTGAGAGCGTCCGATGGAGAAAAACAGCTCTGGAAGAGGTAGTCCTTGAAGCCCTCAAAGTTCAGATTGAGATTACCAGAATTGAAGCATCCGCAGCAAAGAAGGCTGCAAGGAATAAGGGGGACAGTTTACAGCGTCAGCTCTCCTTGCTCAAGGCTCAGTACGATGCTTGCGGAAGAGAAAAGTTCACGATGTACGAGCAGTACCGTGAAGGCAAGATCACAGCCGACGAATATCTGACCGGCAAGGATGAACTTGCAAAAAAACAAGCTGCCCTGAAAGAGCAGCTTGACAAATGTGAAGCTCAGTATGAAGCGAATCACCAGAAGAGCCTCGTAGCATCAGAACAGCAACAGACAGCCAACCGGATGACCGGTCTGTCTGATGACAAACTCAGAGAGCATCTATATGATGCAGTCGAACGCATCCTTGTTCACGACGCCGAGAGCATCGAGATCATCTGGAAGTTCGATGATATTGAAAGAGACACCGAGAGCCAAGCCGGTGTCACAGCATGATACCGGCAATGGCTTTTATATAGGCTCTGTCGAGATTTGTCCCTAAAATAACATAATCTGTCGAAACATCGTAGGCGCGTTGCGGCAACCTTCAAGAAGCTCCAAACCCTTGTAACTACGAGCTTTTTGAAGAATCCGTTAAATTTTTTTGCACCTACTTGACATAATGGGACGACCTCGGCAGGGTCGTCATTCCCAAAGAAATCCGCAGAACCATGAGAATCCGCGAGGGCGACCCCCTGGAAATCTACACCGACCGCGAAGGAGAAGTCATCTTCAAAAAATACTCACCCATCGGGGAGTTGGTCGATTTTGCGTCGCAGTACGCAGAAAGTCTTTACAAAACCTGCGGTATCCCTGTTGCGGTTTGTGACCGTGACAGCGTTGTTGCCGTTTCGGGAATCTCCAAAAAGGAATTTCTGGACAAAAAAATATCCGCCGCGTTGGACGGGGTGATCGAAAATCGCTCGCTGTACGCAGCGGAAAGGGGATCTGACAAGCGGATTTCGCTGACGGACGACGAACAGAGCGGTGTCTCCGTTGTCTGTGCGCAGCCGATCTTTGCGGAGGGTGACATCATCGGATGCGTTGCGGCGGTAACAGGTGAGGATACCTTTGCCGCACGTACCGACAGCGTCGCTCTCGAAACCGAGGTCAAGCTGATCCGTACAGCAGCCGCATTTCTCGGACGACAGTTAGAATCCTGAAAAAAATCATCCGCATATCTGCCGTCACCAAACGGAGGTATGCGGATGGTTTTGTTTCCTTTATTATTTGATTGCCTTGGTCTTCCACTTGCCCATGCGGTAGAACAGCGCGGTCAGAACAGCGCCGAGAACCCAGGACAGAAGCAGGGAGATCTGGATACATTCCTTCTGACCGTAGGGCAGTTCAGCCGTTCTGGTCAGGAACGAGATACCGTAAGCCACGGGAACACGGATGGCGACTGTCGTGATCAGGGAGATCCACATAGGAGTCATGGTGTCGCCCGCGCCGCGCATGATACCGGAAAGGCTCTGCGTGACAGCAACGGCAATGTAGCCGACGGCAAGGATCATCATCAGACGGTAGCTCAGGTCAACCAGTTCAACCGTATCGGTGAAGATGTGCATCAGAGGCTTGCCGAGGAGCAGGATGATGCCCGTGATAACGGTAGAAGTACCGACCGCCATCAGCGTACCCTGCTTTGCGCCCTTGACAACACGGTCATACTGACCTGCGCCGACGTTCTGACCGGCAAAGGTGGTCAGCGCCATACCGAAGGAGAAGTTCGGCATCATGGCAAAACCGTCAACACGCATGACAACGACGTTTGCGGCAATGAACTGCTCGCCGAAGCAGTTGGTCAGCGACTGCACAATGATCATCGCAGAGGAGAAGATCGCCTGTGTAAGCCCTGAGGGCAGACCGAGCTTGACAATGGTCTTCATATAGCTGCCGACAGGCTTTAAGTGCTTGAAGGTCAGATCATAATGCTGCTGCATCTTTGTCAGCTTGACCATACAGCAGATGGAGGAAACAATCTGCGCGATAACGGTTGCCAGCGCGACACCGGGAACGCCCATATCGCAGTATGCGACAAAGACGATATCGAGCACGATATTGATGACGGTTGCGACCAAAAGATAGATCAGCGCGGAAACGGAGTCACCCAGACCGCGGATAATACCGGACAGAATATTATAATAACCAAGTCCCGCGATACCGATCAGGCAAATCTGCAGATAACCCGTACAGTCATCGAGAATGGCAGCCGGTGTATTGAGTGCGACAAGGATCGGACGGATGAAGGGCAGCATGATGACAATCAGCGCGACACAGCTGATCGCGGTGATGGTAATACAGTTACCGATGGTCTGCGACAGCGCCTCACGGTTGCGTGCACCGAAATACTGCGATACCATGATCGTGGCACCTGCGGAAATACCGATAAACAGAACCAACAGCATGTTGATAATCGGACCTGCAGAGCCGACTGCAGACAGCGCATTGTCACCGATATACTTACCGACAACGATTGTATCAACCGTATTGTACAGCTGCTGTGCAATATTGCCGATCAGCATGGGCAGTGTAAATGCGAGGATACTCTTCCACGGTGTTCCGACCGTCATATCCGTCGGAGCGAACAGTCTTTTGAAAACAGAATTTCCTTTCACCAATGTTTCTCCTTTTTTATAATGTGATTTTTTCAAAATATTTCATATTATTATATCATATTTTTGCGTTTTTTGCAATAGCAGATTGCAATTATCATAAATTTGTCAATCTCACTTTTCTGTACCCGAACGCAGGCCATCAGGCGAAATCGGAAAAGATACTTGACAAAGATCGACAAAACGTGTAAAATATAGCTATATAATAAAAGGAAGAAAGGAATCTCTCCCGCTGATATGACACACACCACACATATCCTTGCAATCGTATTCTTATCCCTGTCAGTGCTCGCAATTCTGTGCGGATGTACCGCGGCGGAACCGACCTCCACAGATCCGCTCCCGGGAACATCTGCCGCCATAACAGCAGAAACCGTATTCCCGACACCCGATACAGACCCCATCCCCAATCAGCCGCCGAGCACAACGGAAGCCGCAGAAACAGAAGCGGCAGAAACCGCGCAAACAACGATCGAAACAGCAGAAGAGACACAGCCTACCCAGCCGACCCGCATTGCGGTTCCGCGCTTATCCGGGAAATCACGGGAAGATGCGGAAGCTGCCTTACAGGATGCCGGAATTCCGTATACCGTGACAGAATCGTATTCCAGAGAGTTTGCCAAAGATACCGTCATCAAGCTGCAGTTCTACGGAAAAGTCGATGAGGAAACCTGTTATGTCAATCCGAGTTACCCGACCGAGCTGATCGTCAGCCTCGGTACCCGCTGGAAAACCAACGCTATTGCAGTGGATGAAAAGCGCATCTATCTGACCTTTGATGACGGTCCGTATCATAATACCGACCGTGTTCTGGAAATTTTAGATGCCTATGATGCCCGGGCAACCTTTTTCACGCTCGGTATGTACGCCGCAGTTTATCCGGAACGAATACAGGCAATTCACAACGGCGGACACTTGCTTGCATGTCATTCCTATTCCCATGACTATATGAAGCTGTACGAATCCGCCGAAACGGTTCTCGGTGAAATCGCCGCGTGGGAAACGGCAATTGAGGAAGCTGGTGTTCCTCTGCCGCAGAAGCGCTTTTTCCGATTCCCGGGCGGAACAACCACCTATTATATGGAAAAGGACCGTTATGAGGACATTTTCTGGGCGGTGTATGACGCGGGATATTTAGCCATGGACTGGACCTGCGCCAACAACGATCGTTATCTGAACGGAAAAACAGAGGAGCAGACCCTGGAGGACTATCTATTACAGTCGGTCATTTCCACCGTCGACAGCATCGATCTCACACCCTCTATCCCTAAAATCATGCTGATGCACGACGTTGCCGACGAGACCGTTGCCGCTTTGCCGCAGATTCTTGAATATCTCCTCGCCGAAGGATATACCTTTGGAACGCTTGATGAGCTTGACGGATACTGGGTGTTCCAATAATGCCGCAAACAGATAACCGACCGTTTTTGATGCGGTCGGTTTTTGTATTATCTGAACTTATTTGCAGTCTACCAGAATCTGCAGGGTTTCCTCGCCGCGGTCGGAAGCATTGCCCGACAGCGTGACATTTTCGCAGTTAGCGGCAACGATGTCATACCTTGCATATTCCGCGGAATCCTGCGGGTCATAACAGCAATGCGTGAAGGAATTGTCTTCGATGCGGACATTCTTTGCGGAGGAGACGAAAATTGCGCTCTGCGGAATGTCGATGAAGCGGTTATCGTGGATATAGAGATTTTCATGAACACCTGCGGGATACTCCACGGTATTGCTGTCATGGCACGCCTTGAAGATGATCGCGCCCTGATTGGCTCCGCTCTGAATATGCGCGCAATGCTCGATGACGTTGTTGCGAATCTCAACATTTTTGCACGGACCGACCTCCCACCAGACGCGGATATCGGGCGCAAACAGCAATGCCGCCAGCGACATGCCGTAGATATAACTGTTCTCAATCAGAACATCGTGCGTCTGGACAAGGAAGCCGCGGGCACGGGTATTGCGCACGGTACAGCTGTCAATGTGCAGAGACGCAAAATATTCCGCATTGGCAAGCGTATCGCCGACCGCAAGAGAGCCGACTTCGTCACGGTAAAATGCGTTGTTGTTCTCATCGACGGAATCAATGACAAACGAACCCTTCTGCAAAAAGGTGTCGGAGTCATACACGTAGATCGTATCGCCGGGTTTCGCCCAGTCTTTCGGCAGCGGATGCACCTCATGACGGCGCGGACAGATCATCGAAACCGTCTTTTTTTCCGTATCCAGCACATGAATACCGCCGGCAGTACCGTGGATATTCAGCGTATCATCGCCCATACCTTCCATATTGCAGTTGCGCAATACCATCTTTCCCGCAAGACCGAGTGCATGGATACCGTCCGCATTTGCCGCTTTCAGACGGGTGGAGCCATCGGGAACGCGAATGCAGAAATTGTCAAACGTGAAGTCCTCACTGCGCGGACGGATGGTTGCACCGAAGCTGGCGGCGGCGTAGATGATGATATTCTTCAAAAGGAAGCGGCGGCAGTTTCCAAAGTTGAAAATCGAGTTGCCGTAGATTTCATAGCGGATATTGATCTGATGACCGACGACCAGCTTCGGGGAAATATGACCGAGCTTCAGCCGCACCAGATGATCACCGATCACGTCATAATCAAGTCCAACCAAACGCTTCTGCTCGGTGCCGTCGGGCGCGATGAATGTCTGCTCCACAGGCGTATTGTGATACGTATGAAGCGCATAATCGGGAGAACCGAGCTCATCAAAGCTGTTGGTCGCACAGAAATGCTCAAAGCCGGTGACAGGAAATTCGTTATAAATCTGCAAATCGGCAGTGCCCGCGTCCCGATTGATGGCGGTAATCCGTCCTGCCGCGCCGATGGGGTTGTCCGTATCGAAAAAGAAATCGGAAACCGTCACATCGTCGCTGTCATAGAAGTGAAACACGTCATTGTTGGCGGAAATGGGTGCTGTCGGATCAAAATGTGCAAGCACCGTCGATGTTCCGCCGAGAATCGTCAAATTCTTTGCGCCGCGGATGGAAAGTGCACGGCTGATGCGGTAGGTCCCTTTTTTGAACTGCACCGAAATCGGTTCTCCGTCATAGACGATGCTGTCAAAGACCGACTGCAAAGCCGCAGAACAGTCCACACCGGTATCGGGATGAATCCCATAATCGGGTAAATAAATCGTTTTTGCCATTGGATGATCCTCCTTGTTCAAACAGCGTTTTTTTCATTATAACACAGCAGATGGACAAATGCAAGAGCAGCGAATAAATTCCCCCGCCGAAATTTCATCAGCGGGGAGTGTTGGTTATTCGTTCAAGTAAATCCACACACGGGAATCGATGATCTTGGTAGTTTCCTCAAGCGTCCGTACACCTCCTTGCCATGCAGATAGTTCTTCATTGACGATTGACTTAACCGTCCGATCCACAGAGGTACACAGCTTCGCGTCTTCAAAGAACGCCATGATCTCTTCTTTTTTTTCATCGGTGAATGAAAATACCGTATACAGTGCTTCGGTATCACGCAGCAAACCGTAGTCCTCCCGGTATTCCGCCGTTGTTCCGATCTCAGAGAAAAGATATTCACTGTCAGAGCCACGTTCCAGCTGTTCATACTGTGTTTTACTGTAATACTGATAGGTGTTCTGATCAAGCAGTTGCTCCATTGCCGAAACGGTCACGGGAAGTGCCGGAAGCGAATCGGTGATCTGCATGGCATCGGATAACAAAAATTCCAAAAACGCAAGGCAACCTTCCATCACATCGGTATCCGCAAGCACTGCAGGGAAGAAATTGCTGACGCTCGTATTCAGCATCAGACGGTCTTCGTTTGTTCCCGGATAGCCGAACAGCGTATAATCCTCCTCACCGAACAGCATATCGAGCACCGTGAAATGACGGATATCAGAAACCATAACCTCCGCCAGACGGATATTGCCCGCACGCAGGCGCTTGGGGAATACCCCTGTGGAAATGCGGTCGTTTCCGCCATTTGACATCTGCGTACCGCCGACATTGACATCCATATGGGTATCAAGCCACTGCAGAAACTGCACAGCTTCACGGAATTGTGCACTGTCAAAAGAGGAATCCGCCGCATCTTCATGCACAAAGTCGGAGAGTGTGTTTGCATACAGCATCGATGCCAGATCGTTCATCTGATATCCGAGCGGAACAAGCTGTCCGTTTTTGCTTACGAAAACATCCATACCGCCGGTATACTGCGGTGCTATGAGGTATTCATCCGCAGACAGCCCGTCACGCAGTGCATACAGGGCATCCCATGTCAGTGCGCCCGATACAGTACCTTTCTTTGCTGCAAACGCGGTGAACGCCATGGTTGTCGGGAAGGTGTACAGTGCACCGTCGTCCTCTGCGTTTGCCCGATATACACTCGGCAGAAGCAGATGCTGTACCGTCGGGGCAAGATCGACAAATGCACCCTTGTCATAATGTGCGGAATAGAAACCGTCCAGGGACAGCATCAGCATGTCGGTTGTCTTGTCAAACAGTAAGGTATCGCTGACAAGCTCATCATATGTTTTATCTCTGACCTGCTTGTATTTGACACGGTAATACGGATTCTGTCGGTTGAAGGCATAGATCGCCTGATTCAGCCATGCCGCATCGGTCAAACTGCCTTTGATAGTGATTGTCTGTACATCACCACTCGCCGCTCGCAGAGAGGTACCGTACATCACCTGCGAGGTGATCCCGCGTCCGTTTTCTTTTTTCAGCTGCGGAATCACAAACGCATTGTCGTTGACTGCCAGAATCTCGCTGAAATCGAGTGTATTGCTGTCAATGCCGACCTCACTCCACGAAAACACTTCAGTTCTCGTTCCGTCTGCATGGTGCCGTTCAATACCAAGCTGGGAAATGATATAATCCGCGCCGTCCGCACCGTAGATGTTCTTTTCGCCGTATTTATCCCCGGAAAGGTTGACATCCGCATGACTGCAGACGCCGGTTTCAAGGTCGATGATCCCGCGGGTCAGTGAAAAGCCATCGTTATAATAATAGCGACTCCCGCCGATGTGATACAGATTATTTACACCAAACAATGCGTCCTTCACGGTAATGCGGCCCTGCTCTGTCAATGTTTCATCATACCACCGGATATCCGATCCGTTGATCAGAAACAGCCGGAACGCGCCGTCTGCCGTTTCCAGACATTCCCCATTATTCCGATAATATGCACTCGCGCCCCCGTTCAGCAAAGCGTTATGCAATACAGTGCCGTCTGCGGCAAGCAGATACATATGGTAAGACTCGATATTTCCATCGGCACAATATACGGCAAACCATCTGCCGTCTGACAGCAGAAAAACCGCATCCAACATCATAATTTCTTTGGCTGACCGGATATCCGCGGGAGTCGGCAGCGAATATACCTCGATCTGATTGCCGTATTCATCATAAAAGGTGTCAACCGCAGTTTCATGGTGCGCATCCTCGAATTCCTTTCTGATGTATGCAATCCTGTTCCCGACAAGCTGCGTGGATAAGTGCACATCAGACGGATCACCCATCACCGTTTCGTGATATTCGCGGATGACAGAGGTCTCCTGCCCGGAGTCCTCCTGAATGGTTCCATCTGTCGGCGAATTCTCCATGAAACGGTCTTCTGCTTCGGTCGGCACAGGCGTATCGGAATATGGATTACGGTCGGTTGAGACAGTGCAGCTGCACAAAAGAATCAGTGCAAGCAGGATGCTGAAAATATGTTTCATAGAAATTCCTTTCTGTCGTTATGTTATAGATTCAATAAATCTGATAACCGCATTCGTAGCAGGTCCAACGGCCATTTGCTGGATTTTGATACACATCAACATGACCGTATTTTCTGTATGTGATAATTTCTTCATACATACGACCGCAGTTGTGGCATTGGCGTAATCCTCCGTTTTTCTTTGTTGTCACTATTATATCACATATATTTTTAAAAAAACAACACATTTCTGCTGCTTTTTTGGTGTTCATTTAACTTCAGCGAAATATATAAAAATCCCATTTGATTTTTGTGCAGAAACTCCATAAGCAAATCTCGCAATCAGACAATCTCCAAAAAAATTTACAGAATATCAATGACAAATCGCGAAAAATATGGTATACTATAGAAAATATCATCAAGTGAGGTCTGCCGCAATGAAAAAAGTCATGCTGGTATTCGGTACACGCCCGGAAGCGATCAAAATGTGTCCTCTGGTCAATACATTAAAGGAAAGAAAAAACCTGCAGACGGTTGTCTGCGTCACAGGTCAGCACCGTCAGATGCTCGATATGGTGCTCGACGCGTTCTCCGTCACGCCCGACTATGACCTTTCCATCATGAAGGAACGTCAGACGCTGTTTGATGTCACGACGAATATTTTAGAGCGTATCCGCGAGGTACTGGAAAAAGAACGTCCCGATGTCGTTCTCGTGCACGGCGATACCTCGACCACATTCGTCACCGCGCTTGCCTGCTTCTATCTGCAGATTCCCGTCGGTCATGTTGAGGCGGGTCTGCGCACCTATAATCTCTACTCTCCCTATCCCGAGGAATTCAACCGTCAGGCAGTTTCGATCATCGCAAAGTACAACTTCTCCCCGACCGAGCTGTCCCGCGACAACTTATTAAAGGAAGGAAAAGATCCGTCCACGATCTATGTCACGGGCAATACTGCCATCGATGCGCTGAAAACGACCGTACGCGAGGGTTACAATCATCCCGAACTTGACTGGGCATCGGACAGCCGTCTCATTATGATCACTGCCCACCGCCGCGAAAATCTCGGTGAGCCGATGCATCACATGTTCCGCGCCATCCGCCGCATCATCGATGAGCATCCCGACATCAAGGCAATCTACCCGATCCATATGAATCCCGTTGTCCGTCAGGCAGCCGACGAAGAGCTCGGCGACTGCGACCGCGTACACATCATTGAGCCGCTCGATGTTCTCGATTTCCACAACTTCCTGTCCCGCTCGTATCTGATTCTGACAGACTCCGGCGGTATTCAGGAGGAAGCACCCTCTCTTGGCAAGCCCGTTCTTGTCATGCGCGACACGACCGAGCGTCCCGAGGGTATTGCCGCAGGTACGCTGAAGCTCGTCGGCACAGAGGAAGAAACCATCTACAATTCCTTCAAGGAGCTGCTGGAAGACAAGTCCGTCTATGATCGCATGAGCCATGCATCCAATCCCTACGGTGATGGCCTCGCATGTCAGAGAATTGCGGATATTCTGGAACAAACATTATAAAAATACAGAACTGCTGTAAGTACCATGTGTATCTTACAGCAGTTCCTATTCATATCAATATTTCATTTGGTTCAATACCAATCATAACAATCGGCACTGTTGGGTTTGAACGACCTTCGCGAATTACATTTGCCAGTTCGTTCTCATACCATGCTACACCGGTATCCATCTTCAAGCACATCGCTCTGGTGGGTACAATTTCGATGCCCACATCAATATCATTTCTCAAAAAGAAGAAAGTGTGCTTTACGTGCAAGTCATATGCTACACTAAAATACTTACCAAACTGCACTTCAACGGCTACACGATTCTTTACAAAATCAACTTGATTATTGGTTCTGAAAGCAGTAAATCCTTTATTTTCGATAATCTGCCGTTGTTCTTCTTTATCACGAATCCCGGCAATTTCTCTGGCAGTCGGAATATCGCCTGTCACATAATACTGGGTTGTGACAGACTTCCAATCCTGGGGAAACAAAATATTTTCAAACTGTTTGTTTAGTGCTTTCTGGTCATACAATGTCTTACCGAGTGTGGGTTTCGCCTTGCTGATTTTTGTGAAAGCGTTGGCATCAATACTTTCGATTGCTACCACAATTTCATCCCACAAATCCTTATGGTGAACTATCATATGTTCGTAACCATTCAAATGACTATATACATTTGCGATTTTCATTCCGTCTCACCCCATTCAGCAGGTCTTTGTGCAATTTTATCGTTTGTGCTTGGTTTCCAGATTTTCTGGTAAATCGGTCTGGTGGCAAGAGCATCGTTTCTCAATCGCTCAATTCGCTCCATACCGATGTCAATATATTTTTGTTCCCATTCTGTACCATATGCTTGGCGGTTGTTCTTCAATGCAGCGAGCAAGGAAGATCCAACTCCTGCAAAAGGGTCATAAACAACATCATTCTCGTTGGTCAATGCAAGAACACATCTCTCCACCAACTCAATCGGGAACTGGCACGGATGGGCTACCTTTTCGGGATGGTTGTTCTTGACATTCGGAATATCCCACACAAGAGCATCCCAATCATCAACCAGTCGTTCAAGTGTCATTTCCCAAACATCCTCGGGGTTTTTTCCCTTTGGGTTTCCGCTGAGTTGACCTTTCTTGTCACCCTTGAAATGTTTCTTTCCAGGGTATTTGGAAGGTACTCTCACATCGTCCAGATTGAATGTGTAGTCGTTGCTCTTGGTAAACCAAAGGATTGTTTCATAACGCCCACTGAAGCGCTTGGTACAGTGTAATCCGTGACCAAAATGCCAAATAATGCGGTTACGCAAATGCAGACCCAATTTCTTAAAATATGGATAGAAATAAATATCAAGAGGATAGATTTCCCCATCATCCACAAAATTGCCTGTCTGCCAGCAGATGCTACCATCATCGGTTAAAATACGGGCAAACTCTACGAGCATCGGTTTGATATTATTGATGTATTCCTCAATACTGGTTCTTGTTTCATATGCTTTCCCAATATTGTACGGAGGTGATGTAACAATCAGTTTTATAGATTTTGAAGGCAACTCCTTGCAAAAATCGAGAGCATTTATACATTCATATCTATAATCTAACAACTCCATTTCGCCCTCCTGCTTCCATTTTATTTTTATTTAATATATTATATCATAGATATTGCATTTTATCAAGTCCGATTTTAAGATGCATAGCGAAAATTTTTAATATTCATAGTGAAATTAAAACTGTTGCAAGCCCAAAAGCATTGCAACAGTTTCTTCATTCTACAAATCATCCGCATCCTGTATGGGATACCGGTCAATTTTGCAGTACGTCTTTCCGCCGTCGATCGCGTTTGTCGGATGTGCCGCATCGGAGAGCCGTGACACCCCGGTATACATCCCGAGGACATCCGTATTTTTCCCCGCATCACGGTACGCGGAAATCGCACCGTCCACAGCATCTGTGATCCGCTGTTTTTTTGTTTCCAGTTTTCTTTTCATAAAAAGCACCTGCCTTTCACGGACAAGTATCTCCGTGTCAGGCAGGTGTTATACGTATTATGTGTTTTCAAGGAAGCCTGCGATAAAGTCTTCGCCGCCCTTTTCAATCTTCTTTCTCTGCTTTTCAAATTCAGAGGAAAAATCGTGCGATTTTTTATTGAAAAACAGCGTATCACGGACAAGGCACGAAATACTGCTCCAGCTGGACATGTGGATGCGTGCGATATCGGTTAGCATACCGTCACGGACAAGGTCGATCATCTGTGAGGAAACGTCATCGCGGGTATACTTGTTCTTGATGACCGTTTCATAATAGACAGGACTGACATTCTGATAGCCTTCAAATGCCATTTCCTCCAACATCGCGCAGACTGCCTCGGACTTCTGACAGTTATACGGCAGAGCCATGAAGCGCATGACCTCAAAGACATAGCTGTAATACTGCTCCTGTGCTTCATCGAGCTTCGGTGTCGGAATCACGCCGTAGTCGCTCTTCATATCGCGCAGATATTCTGCCGACTGCAGCTGACCGAAATAGAACATACTCCGATCCTCGATAAACTGCTTGGACGCAATTTCGTTTTCCCTCGGTTCGCGCTCCTTACCGTATACAATACCCGTCGTCTCAAATGCGACATTGTACAGTCGGTTGACAACATCGATCATTTTTTCGCTGTCGGCAACAAGCTGCGGAATGTTATTCGCATCACGTTCCGTCAGCGGGACACCCGTGCAGAACTGCAGTGCCATGATATCCTGATTCCAGCACAGACGCGTACCGATGATATCCTCTTCATCCGCTTTGCTGTTGCCGTTGATGTCGGAATAAACCGCTTCGGAAATCGACTTGAACGTGTCATACGTCCATTTTCCGTCAAGAACCGTCTGATACAGTCCATCCGCCGAATCAAACAGGTTCTGATAAAGCTGCTTGTTATAATATACACACGACAGATAGCGCATACGGTCAATCGTTGCGTCACCGACGAGCGCATACAGCTGATTCTGTCCCATGCTCATTTCCTGCATATAGGCAAGATCCCACCATGCCGCATCAAAGCTGATATACGGCATATCGACGATATTCAGAAACAGTCCCTGCGGGATCAGCTTGACACCGGACCACTGTGTCGGACAGAACACATCGTAGGTCGTATCATCTGCCAAAAGCATCGTGGAAATTGCCGTGGTACAGTCTGCCTGCGCCACACCCGGATCCTGAAAATCGATGACACAGTTCAGCTTTTCCTGCACTGCCAGATTCTGCGCATAAACCGCATCGTCAAGCACATCTCCCGACTGCGCGCCTGCAATGTCGGTATAGCTGTCCCATCCCGTGGTATACCAAAGATGGATCGTCTCCCCACCAAGGTCGAGATCCGCAGGATTGCCCGATGTGATTTCGGGTTCGGTTTCCGCCGTTGTCACGACAGTATCCGCCGCTGTGTCATCGGTAACTGCGGGGGTACTGCCATCCGTTCCGCAGGAGACCAGCGCGCCAAGACAAAGAAGCACCGCAAGTGCGTTCATGCATGGTTTCTTCATGGTACAAATCTCCTTTACCATTGTTGCTTTTTAACATTATATCATGATTATCCATCGCTGTCAAGAACGAAGCAATGCAAATTTCACAAAGATTCCGCCGCAACCACATTGACAAGCGGACGATAACATGGTAAAATAAAACAAAGCGGAAAAATCTACTTTTTCCTAAAACGCCATATATAAGAAAGGAAGAAATTATCATGGCAATTCCGATTCCAGAAAAACGCGTTGCCGAATTTGAGAAGTTCGGCTTCGGTATGTTCATTCACTGGGGACTTTACTCCCAGATGGGTCAGGGTGAATGGATTCAGCATATGAAGCAGATTCCCGGTGAGGAATATCAGAAGCTTCAGCAGACATTCACCGCATCCAAGTTCGATGCACACAAGATCGCAGAAACCGCAAAGGCGGCAGGCGCGAAGTACATCACGCTGACAACCCGTCACCACGAGGGCTTCTCCCTCTTTGACACCAAGGGACTGAACACCTACGACGCACCGCACTCTCCCGTCGGCCGTGACCTCATCCGCGAATATGTCGATGCCTGCAACGATGTCGGTATCGTTCCGTTCTTCTATCACACGACGCTGGACTGGTACGATCCGCGCTTCAACAACGATTTCAAGGCATATTTGCAGTATCTGCGCGATTCTGTGGAAATTCTCTGCTCCGAATACGGCAAGATCGGCGGTCTGTGGTTCGACGGCAACTGGTCGAAACCCAATGAAGACTGGGAAGAAGATGCGCTTTATAAGGTCATCAGAAAACATCAGCCGGAAGCAATCATCGTCAACAATACCGGTCTTTCTCACCGCGGCGAGCAGGGCAACCCCGAGCTTGACTCCGTTACGTTCGAGCAGGGTCGTCCGACACCGATGGATCGTGAGGGCATGACCAAGTACATGGCAGCCGAAATGTGCCATACGATGAACGCACACTGGGGCTACGGTGCTGCCGATGTCAACTATAAGTCCCTTGCACACCTGATCGAAACGCTGTGTGCATGCCGCCGTGTCGGTGCAAACTATCTGCTCAACATCGGTCCGACGGGTGAAGGCGAGATTCCGCTCATGCAGGAAGCACTGCTGCGCGGTATCGGCGACTGGATCCGCTATACAGGCAATGCCATCTACGAGGGTAAGCCGTGCGGTATTACGGGTGCGGGCAAGAACTTCGCGCTCAAGCATGGCAATAAGCTGTCCTTCTATGTCCATGACCTCAGTATCAGCGGTGATGCCAATGTCACGGTCGAGGGCGGCGGTGCAGGTGAAAAGGTCTTCGAAGGTGTTAAGGGTAAGGTCAAGTCCATCCGTTGGACCGACTGCGACGAGCAGCTTTCCTTTACACAGGACGGCGACCGACTCACCTTCAACGCGACCGGCTATCCCTACGGTAAGAGCCTTGTCGTTCGTGTTGCGGAAGCAGAAATCGATGAATAAAACCAAATATTGATTTTCTTTATCCCGATATGAATTTTCTTCATGTCGGGATAAATTATTTTAATATATAGTATTGACAAAATTGATTTTATGTGGTAATATAATAACAGAAATCAATTTGGAAATTCATTTTCTTAATGTTTGGAGGAATTTTATTTATGGCAGAATACAAAGCACCCGGAAAATGCTCGGTCTGCGGCGGCACAATGCACGTCACACGCATGAAGTGTGATACCTGTGAATCGGAGCTGTCGGGCAACTTCACCCCCTGCCGTTTCTGCTCGCTCGATGCGCAGAATCTGGCGTTTCTGGAAATCTTCATCAAAAACCGCGGCTCAATCAAGGACATTGAACGTGAAATGGGTATTTCCTACCCGACCGTGCGCAACAATCTCGACAATCTGCTTTCTGCTCTCGGCTACGGTAAAGAACCCGAACCCAAGATGACCAAAAAGGAAATTCTCGATAAGCTCGCAAAGAAGGAAATTTCCTCGTCCGATGCGCTTTCTCTGCTTGAGGAGCTGGACGGAGAAGAATAAGGGGAGGACATGATGGAAAATAAAGAACAAATCTTAAAAATCCTCAAACTGGTGGAAGACGGCCGTCTGACACCCGGGGAAGCGGAGGAGATCATCACCGCGATGAAGGAAGCGGAAGCAGGTGAAGCAGCTGCCGCAGAAACAAATGAGGAATATTACGACCGCCTTGCAAACGAAGTTGAACAAAACGAAGCAGAATACGACCGTCTTGCGGCGGAATCAGAAGAAAAGGCAGAAAAAGCATCGGATTTCTCTTCTTTGTCCGGCTTATCCGCCCTCTCCGGTCTGTCCGCGCTGTCGGGGCTCGGAAAGACCATTTCCGAAACGGTACGCAATGCGGTCGGTACCATGAAATCGGGCAATATCCACATCGTAAACATAAGCAACAAACCGCCGCACGAGGGCGATCTGACCGAAGACGTTGCAGGTGATCTTGATTTTGATGTGCACGGCTCTGTACAGGGCAATGTTTCGGGCAATGTGCTCTCACACATCTCAGGCGACATCAACGGCGACATCGGCGGCTCGGTGCTGGGCATGGTCGACGGCAATATCAACGGCTCGATCGGTCATGATCTGCTCGGACATGTCCGCGGAGATGTCAATGGGGATATCGGCGGCAATGTGCTCGGTGCTGTCAGCGGAAACGTCATCGGCTCGGTCGGTGATGTGCTCGGACGCATCGGCGGTTATGTCACGGGCGACGTCCGTACCGTTTTAGGCATTGTTTCGGGCGGTGTCGGCGGTACGGTAAAAGGCGCGGTGCTCGGACGCGTCGGAAAATACGAAGAACAGGCAAAAAAGGAAGATTCCCAAACACCGCCCAAGGTCGGAAACTGTCCGAACCCACCGCATACAGCGTTTGAAGGCGACTACTTCGGCGATATCCCGGGGGATCTCGACTTTGACATTCACGGCACGCTCCATGGCTCGATTCACGGAGATCTGCTTTCGCAGGTGTCGGGCGACATCAGCGGCGATATCCACGGCGATCTGATCGGTCAAGTTGGCGGCTCGGTCCACGGCCGGATCGGACAGGATGTGATCGGTACAGTCGGCGGTGATATCGATCGCGGCATTCACGGGGATCTGATCGGAACAGTACAGGGTACGGTCAAAGGCGACATCAACGGAGACGTGATGGGAATTGTCGCAGGAGATGTGTGGGGGAATATCAAATGTGACGTGATGGGTACGGTCAACGGCACCGTCCGCGGTGACGTTTACGGCGATGTGATGGGAAGCATCGGCGGTGTTGGCGGCCGCGTCAAAGGGGACGTCATGGGTCATGTTGGAAATCAAGCCGCCCATACATCGGATACAGAAGAAAACAATACCCCGGAGGATAGTACATCCTGCAAGGATGGTGCATTCTGCAAGGGTGACTGGACAGGCGATATTGACGATGATATGAATTTTACTGTTCAAGGTAACTTCAACGGCAATATTTACGGTGACTTCTACGGCATCGTCGAGGGCGACTTCAACGGCTCGATTGACGGCGACATGAACGGAATCATCAACGGTTGTATGAGGGGTGACATCGGCGGTGATCTGAACGGACACGTCGGCGAATCGGTATGCGGCAATATCGGCGGCGACCTCAACGGCGTGGTTGACGGATTTCTGACGGACGGCGTTCTGTTGGGCGACCTCAACGGCACGCTGAACGGCGCGATCAATGCCCGCATCGAGGGAGACTTGAACGGTCTTCTTCGCAGCTGCGAAAACACCTCGATTGATGGCGATATGAATGGCACGGTGTTCGGTGATCTGACACTCCCCGTGTCGGGCGATCTCAACGGCAAAGTCTGCGGTGATGTTCTCTACGCGATCGAGGGGGACCTCAACGGCTCCGTCGGCGGCTCGGTCAAAGCCAATGTGGACGGTGACGTCAACGGCGATATCACAGGCAATGTTGAGGGTACGGTTTCGGGCGATCTGCGCGGTCATGTCCACGGCTCTCTGATGGGCGATGTCGACGGGGATCTTCCCGGTATGGTCGACGGCGGCTGTGCGGGCAATATTTCCGGCGATGTTTCCGGCTGGATCCGGGGCGATATGACAGGCACTATCGCCGGCGATTTCACAGGACGCATTGACGGCAATATGCTCGGCGATATCTGCGGTGACTTCTGCGCAGGCGCAGTCGTCGGCGGGGACATGACAGGCAATATCGACGGCGACTTCGGCGGTACGGTTCACGGTACAATGAGCGGCGCGATTGCGGGCGACATTCTCGACGGTGCTGTGCTCGGCACGTTCACAGGAACACTGGACGGCGAGGATTTACGCAAGTAAAACTTACCGGAAGTAACACGGAACGACTCATCCGTCACCTGCGGTGCCACCTTCCCTCACCGGGGAAGGCTTGGAACGAAACACAAAAGGTGCATACCTCACACGGGGTACGCACCTTGTTTTTATGCATCAAACCGGTTCCACGCACGCAGTTTCCACAAGCCTTTGGAAAACTCGAAGACAAACACGCCGCAGTTGGGACATGCAAACGACGGCTTGTCAATGCCGATCTCCAACGGTACGGGCTTGCCGTCATTGAGCGTTCCCGAAAACAGCATATCAAGCACCGCATGAATGACACCGCCGTGACAGAATGCTGCAATCATTTCGCAGTCTTCCTGCTCGATCTGCCGTACAAACTGCAGAATGCGGGTACAGAACATCTCATAATTTTCCCCGCCCCACGTACGGAAGTCAAATCTGCTCTTTGCCGCGAGATACGGTTCACCCATTTCATCGATGCAGTCCGCAACGCGCCGTCCTGCCAGCGTACCGACATTGACCTCACGAATCAGCGGAGATGCCTGCGCCACAGTATCAGGAAGTGCCAGCGCATGGGTCTGCATGGCACGGCGCAGATCACTTGTGTAAATGCGGTCAAATGTCAGAGTTTCACGGCGCAGACGATCTCCAACCGCGCGCGCTTCTCCCTCTCCCTTTGCCGTCAGCGGCACCTGCGCCCAACCTGCATGGGAGGCGGTACTGTTGGCTTCACTTTCCCCGTGTCGGATCAGATACAGCTTCATATGAAAATTTCCTCCGAAAATGGTTTCTATGAAGCGATTATACCGCGATTGTGCCGCTTTGTCAAGGTCTTTCTGCATGATGAGAGCAGGATTTCAGCCGATCTGCGATCTGCACAAATTCTGCATCTCCTCTCATGCCGTCAAAGACCGCGGATGCCATGGTGTTCAGCACCTCATCAATGTTGGTATCGGGCGTATTACGCGAGACCTGATCGCCGCGGTTGTCCAGTCCGCGGAACAGAAGTGAGGTATGGACATACGGCTCACCCAGACAGTAATCGGTAAAGGCAAGTGCGGATTCCGCCGCCAAACGCAGGTGGTCAAGTGCGCCATCCCGATTTCCGTTTTCCGCTTCGTATACCGCAAGATGCAGATGTGCATCCTGTACATCGTTATGGTAAAATCCGATATCGCCGTCCTCATAGAACAGTTCCATGAGCGCGAGCACTTTTCTGTGCTTTTCCGCCATTTCGTCGCGCGTATAAAAATCTGTGCCGTCACCGGTGGAAAAATTCCACATCATACGGCGGCGGATATAGTGAAGTACATCAAACAGTAGCCATTGCTCCGCGCGGATGCGTTCCTCACCTGTTAAAATCGTCGGCAGAACAAAATTCCGTGCGTCTGCCATATCGGGAAGCCGACGGAGCATTTCCTTTGCACGGGCATGATCTCCGTCTTCCGCATAGCACTGTGCCAGCGATGCAATGGCGGGATAGCGCAGATTGTCGTCTGTACAGGCGGCAAGGGTACGCTCATTGCGGCGGATGCAGGCATCCCGATGTGCTTTTGCCTCCTCCTCGGTGTAACGTCCCTGCGAAATGCAGACAAACTCCGAGTAATTGAGAAAACACATGATCTCAAAATCGTCGGGAAAGCGTGCGAGTGCCGCAGAAAAGGCTTCCGCCGCTGCAAGGTGCTGTCCGATCTGCGCAAGCTGCTGCGCTGCCGAAAACATCTCATCCCGCATGGCGCGTCGTCCGGCGGTATCGATGCCGAGCAGAGTGTCTGCGCTGATATCAAAATACGTACAGATAGCGGGAATCTGCGCAAGGTCCGGCGCGGTTCTGTCATTTTCCCATTGGGAAACCGCCTTTGCCGACACGCCGAGTACCTCTGCAAGCTCCTCCTGCGTCAGATCGCGTCCGCGGCGCAGGGTTTTGATGGTTGTTCCGATAGACATCGTTTTTCTCCTTGAAAATGTGTATTGGATGCATCCTGCATTTATTATAACAGATACGCACACATATTACAAGGAACTGTTTTCGGAAAGAAAGGTAAGTTTAGCTTACTTTTCCTGCATCCCGATTTCCGTATCAACAGTATCCAATATTGATTTCACTTCACGAAGCAATGTTCTCTCTTTTTCTCCGATCATACTGATCTGATAAAGAACCGCATCATACAGATAAAACGCCTGAACGGTTTTACCGCCCCTTGTCCGCTCTGCCGCCGCAAGCTGTACCGGAGTTCCATCGGGAAGTATATAATCCGAGAATTTCGGATCGGAACCTGTAACAATATTGATCGGTGCACTGCGCAAATGAATTGTCATATCCAACATATCACTGATATCAATATTGACATAGATTGTCGCAGAATGAACATTTGATCCAACCGCCCACAAGCGATATAATGCTGCCGTCGATTTGACAGCATCGGGAAGATATAGCGGCTGATCAATCAATGCTTCCAGTTCAGCAAGTACGGTCGTTTCATATAATGTTGCTTCCGCACCGACAGGAAAAACATACGGTTCAATATTCGCCAGTGCCGTTTCACTCAATGGCGCATCAATCGGGTCTTCCAAATGAACACCTGAAGGTTTCACAAGATTTCCGTCCGCATCACGGAAGTAATATTTACTGCCGTTGTTCAGTTTCAGAATTCCTCCGGCAGCCGCACCCACCGTCAATGTAAGGAGCATCAGGATTGCCGCAATGATTGCAATTCGGGAAATGCGTAGTTTTCTGCGTGGTACAACAGGGGGATTTCCTCGTATTGTTCCCAAGATGTTCCATTTCAGATTTGGTATATTCAGACTGTGGGATTCGTCTCGCAGCTGTTGTTCAAATTCATGCAGATTCATGAAAAATCTCCTTTCTTTGTATGGGATAAGAGCTTTGCCAACTTCTTTTTTGCCCGTTCATATTTCTTACGCACATTATCCTCGCGTAAACCAAGACGTTTTGCAAGTTCGGCATAGGAGGTATCCATCACAGCGCGTTCATACACGATAGCACGCTCTGCAGCCGATAGGTGAGATAGTGCATCACACATGATGTCTGATAGGATATTGGTTTCCTGCTGCTGTGGAAGCGGCAGAAACAGACGGTTACGTCGTATGATATC
>JAFYTT010000013.1 GCA_017558715.1 Clostridia bacterium
AGATCACGTCCATGGACGAAGACTTTGTTCAATGGTATACCGACATCGTCAAGAAGGCAGACCTGATTGACTATTCCTCTGTCAAGGGCTGCATGATCATCCGTCCCTACGGCTATGCCATCTGGGAAAACATTCAGGGCATTCTGGACAAGCGCTTCAAGGAGCTCGGTCATGAAAATGTCTACATGCCGATGTTCATTCCGGAAGGTCTGCTCAATAAGGAAAAGGATCACGTGGAAGGCTTCGCACCCGAAGTTGCATGGGTCACCCATGGCGGTTCTGAGCCGCTCGGTGAACGTCTCTGCGTCCGTCCGACCTCTGAAACCCTGTTCTGCGAACACTACGCAAACCTGATCCGCTCTTGGCGCGATCTTCCCAAGCTCTACAACCAGTGGTGCTCTGTCGTCCGCTGGGAAAAGAATACCCGCCCGTTCCTGCGCACCAGAGAATTCCTCTGGCAGGAAGGTCACACCATGCATGCAACCGCAGAAGAAGCAGAAGCAGAAACGCTGCAGATGCTTGAAGTTTATGCAAACTTCTATGAGCAGTGTCTGGCTATTCCGGTTGTCCGCGGCAGAAAGACCGAAAAGGAAAAGTTCGCAGGTGCGCTGGCTACTTATACCGTTGAAGCAATGATGCACGACGGTAAGGCTCTGCAGGGGGCTACGTCCCATAACTTCGGCGACGGTTTTGCACATGCATTTGACATCAAGTATCTGGACAAGGATAACCAGCTCAAGTACTGCCACCAGACCTCCTGGGGCATCACGACCCGTACCATCGGTGCACTCATCATGGCACACGGCGACAACAACGGTCTCGTTCTCCCGCCGGCAGTCGCTCCCATTCAGGTCATTGTCGTTCCCGTTCAGCAGCACAAGGAAGGCGTTCTTGAAAAGGCACACGAAGTCACAAACAAGATCAACTCCTTCGTCCGCGCAAAGATCGACGATTCCGACAACACGCCCGGTTGGAAGTTCGCACAGTATGAAATGAAGGGTGTTCCGTTGCGCCTCGAGCTCGGTCCGAAGGACATCGCCAACAACCAGTGCGTCCTCGTTCGCCGCGACAACCGTCAGAAGTATTTCGTTTCCCTTGATGAACTGGAGACCGAAATTCCGAAGATCCTCGCAGAGCTCAACGAAGCACTCTACAATGCAGCGCTGGAACGCCGTCAGTCCATGACCTACACCGTCAACGATCTCGACGAAATGATCGCCGTCGCAAAGGACAAGCCCGGCTTCATCCGTGCAATGTGGTGCGGTGAACTCGAATGTGAGCTGAAGCTCAAGGAAGTTGCGGAAGTTTCCTCCCGCTGCATGCCGTTCGGTGAAGAAGGCTTCGGTGAAACCTGCGTCTGCTGCGGTAAGCCCGCAAAGCACCTCGTTTACTGGGGCAAAGCTTATTAAAATCCGATCCATTCATATTGCAAAACAAAAACTTTTTCCGCGGCGGCAGTTTCTGTCTGCCGCGGATTTTCTGTAGGAAAGGAACCGACTTATGGAAAACTCCATCCGTTCCATCATGGAATATCTCTGCGAAACACTTGCTTTTGAGAAAATCACGTTCTCCAAGTGCCGGGACAATCATATTCTGCGCGCATCGGTCACGCCGTTTGCAAGACGCGGAGAAGCCTACATTCAGATCGAGACCTTTACCGATGACGGCAAGGCACTCCACCGCAATCTGACAGCCAAAGAAGCAGCAGAAGTCCTGTGTGAAATGGCAGAGCGGCAGTACAAGCAGACCAATGTCCGCACACAAAACGGCGACTGCGAGATCCGCTTCTCCAAAAAGGAGCAGTGCTCGATCCTCAACCGCATCAAAACCACCGCCGCACCGACACCGCAAACACTGACCGCGCACAATAAAAAGAAGCAGTATCTGCTTGACCCTGCCACGGATGACGGCGCACGTGCGTTTCTGTTTCACCTCGGCATCACGGACGAGGGCGGACGGATCCTTGACAAAAAGCGTCCGAAATACCGTCAGATCAACCGCTTTTTAGAACTGGTCGACGATATTTACGGCACACTGCCGGGGGACGGCACGATCGTCATTTATGACCTCTGCTGTGGGAAAAGCTACCTGACCTTCGCGGTCTATCACTATTTTACTGCCATCAAAGGACGCACCGTCAAAATGCACGGTGTCGATCTCAAGCCCGACGTCATTGCTTACTGCAACGAAACAGCATCGGCGCTCGGCATGATGTCTCTCTCCTTTTCCTGCGGCGACATCAATGCCTATGAACCGCCTGCGGGTGAAATTCCAGACCTTGTGCTTTCCCTGCATGCCTGCGACATCGCAACGGACATTGTGCTGAAAAACGCCGTCCGCTTCGGTGCAAAGGCCGTCCTGTCCACGCCGTGCTGTCACCATGAGGTGTTCCACGCGATGAACTCCGAGCCGCTTGCGTTCATCAACCGCCATTCGATGCTGTCGCAGAAGCTCGCGGATGCGGCAACGGATGCCCTGCGCTGTCTGTGGCTGGAGATGCACGACTATGATGTGCAGACCATGGAGCTGATCGATCCCGAGGAAACGCCGAAAAACATGATGATCCGTGCACTCAAACGCAAAAAAGCGCGTTCTTCCGCAGAAAAAGAAGCATTGCAGGTGCAGTATGATGCCGCATGTACGCTGATCGGATGTGTGCCGTATCTTGGACGGGAAAACAAATGATATATGTGACTCATATTACAGTCCACTATCAATAATATCAATAGCAAAGGGAATCTCGCAACCGTTATCGGCGGAGATTCCCTTTTATTCATTTTCCGAACCATGCATCAAACACATCGCGCACACAAAGACCGGCGGATGTACCCGACGCACCGTTTTCGATAATCGATACAGCGAGCAGCTGCGGATTATTGAGCGGCGCAAAACCTGCAAACACGGCATTGGGGCTTCCGCCGTCGCCAACCTCGGCAGTACCGGTCTTGGCACCGACCGAAACGCCGTAACCGCGGAAGACACGCGTCGCAGAACCGTTTTCTGCAACCTCGCGCATTGCATCAATCAACGTATCGTACGTATCCTCGTCAAGTGCGATTTTTTCCAGCACCGTTCCGACAGAAGAAAACCGCGGCTTGGGATTGTCATGCTCGGCAATACCCCGGACATAATGTGCCTGATAACGTGTACCGCCGTTGACGAGCGTGGACAGATAGACTGCAATCTGCATCGGCGTATAGGCATTGTAGCCCTGACCGATGGATGTCTGCAGCGTATCGGCACCGACCCACGGCAAGCCTCTGGAATCGGTATAGGCTGGCGCGGACAAAATACCGGCAGCCTCGGGAAGCTCAACACCCGTTTTCTGACCGAGTCCGAGCGAGGACATAAACGCAGACAGCTTGGAAATGCCGAGCTGTCGTCCGACATCAAAGAAGAAATAGTTGCACGAATCGCGTAGTGCATCAATGACATTGATCGGACCATGCGACAGTCCCGTTCTTGTGAACAGCCAGCATCTCGGCTGATAATCATCGTAGTAGGTGTAAACACCCTTGGTATCGATTTTCGTATCGGGTTCAATGATCCCGTTTTCCATTGCCGCCGCCGCAACGCCGACCTTAAAGACGGAACCGGGCGCATACGTCCCCATCAGTGCGCGGTTATAAAGCGGCAGCAGAGGATCGGACGACAGCGCGGTATAATCATATGCGGTCAGATCGAACGTCGGATAGGATGCTGACGCTAAAATCGCACCGTTATCGGGATCGATGACGACCAGCGCACCGGCGTTGGCATCTTCGCCATTCTGTTCTTCGCCGGAGGAAAGTGCGGATTCCACGATGTAGGTGATATTATCGGCAAGTGCATGCTCCGCTTTGATCTGCAGTTCGATATCGATGGTCAGATAGACATCCTTACCGGGTACTGCCTCCTTGATCATCGTCTGCCGCAGAATGTTGCCCTGTGCGTCTTCCTCGATCAGCATCGTTCCGTCAATGCCGCGCAAGGCTTCTTCCATCGCCCCCTCGATGCCGTCAATACCGACCACGGCGTCAAGCGGATAACCAAGCGCCGAATAATAATCGACCTTGGATGCCTGAATGGCTCCGGTACGTCCGAGAATGTGGGATGCATAACCGGGATAACAGTATTCGCGTTCTGTCTGTACACAGAAATTCACACCGCGCAGATTCTGTTCCTTGACCGGTGTGATCAGCGACAGATCGACCTCATCCGCAAGACGGTACGGGTTCGCCGTGTCAAAGGTCAGAACTTCAAGGTCATAACGGATACAGGCAATGCGGTATGCCATGTGACTGTCGTACAGAAGCGTTTTTTCGGTTTGATCCGGTGCGGCATCAATGACCTCGGTTTCCTCTTCTTCATACAGATGATACCGGCTGTACATCGCGTCCAGAACATCCTTTGCTTTCAGAGATTCCGCACCGTCCAGACCGATGGTGGTGAGATACGTCTCAAACCGCGCTCTTGCGGCAGATGTCACCGTTTCCGGCTTGAGAAAATACAGATAACGGTCATCGGCATATCCCCATGTGATCGGCAAAGACGTGGCACGTACCTCGTCACCGCCCGCATCAAGCAAGGTCAGAAGCGTATATAAAAGTTCATTTGCCGCCGCGTCATCTCTCGGAAACGATGCGGCATCCAATTCCAGCTGATACCGCAGAATGTCCTGCACCAGCGGTGTGCCGTTGGTATCAAGAATCGAGCCGCGGCGCGCCTTGACCGATACATATCGGCGTGTGACCGCGATTTTTTCACCGTCAATGGTCACCGTTGTTCCTTCGGGAACCGTCAGCTGCAGAGATATCAGCCGTACTGTGTAAAAACCAATGACCGACAAAAACAGCAGAGCAAGGATGACATACCGTATGACACCTTCCTTGCGCGTTTTCATACGGGCAGGTGAAGATTTTTGTTTTTTTGAAGCTGTGTCCTTCGGCATGGTTCCCCTCCTTTCCGCTGACCGATTGACGGAAATCTTTCGGTTACAGATCCTCTTCGCGTGCAACCACCGCGTTCATCACATCGTTTGCATAGAAGTCCGACAGAATCCAGAAGCTGCCGTCGGGATCAATCACTGTATCATCGGTATACGTTACCGCAAGCTCATTGATCGCATCAATCATCGCATCAGGCAGAAGCATCGCCGTCTGACACAGCGTGCGGAATTCGTCTTCCTCGCGGCAGATGATATGCTTGAGTGCTGTATAATAAAGATCGTTCAGATGGCGTACAAAGTTTTCATAGGGATCATCGTATGTGATGTCCTCATCCGCACCGTCTTCCGCCGCACCGTCTTCCGCCACCCCGTCGGATGCCTCCGCAGATGCGGTTTCGGTCTGCTGTGCTTCTGCCGGCTGTTCCGTAATCGGCGTCTCCTGCACAGATTCTGCGGCATGTTCTGCGGGTATCTCCCCCTCGGCAGGTACCAGAAGATCGGTATTCGCCCACGAGGTCACCTCCAGCGCCAGTGCCGCTTCGGGTGACAACCCGGTCGACAGCGGCTCATACAGCGCGGCATACGCCGATTCTTCCTGTCTGCGTGCTTCTGATTCTTTGGACACCTTCGGTTCTGCGGGCTTTCTCGGTGCTTTCTGCGGAGGCGGAAGTTCACGCGCAAAATAGTCCTTTACATAGGTTTTCAAAGTCTCCGGAACACCGGTCGAATTGAGACGGGCCTTGATGCCGTAATGCGCACGAATTCCGTTTTCCGCAAGCTTGAAAAGATCCGACAGGATAAATTTCAACTGATACGAGCGCGACAGAGACAGATACCGTACATCGATGCGCCGCTTGCACGCATATGTACAGAGCGCACCAGAAAACGCATTTCTGGACTGTTGAACCTCGGAAAAACCGAGCAGCGATACAAAATCGGGATCGGTTGCCCATGCGTGACGCAAAGCGCCGAGCACCGATGCATATATATGTGTTTCAAACACCTCCCGATTTTCCGCGGTCAGGTATTTGGACTGCCGCCAGTTGTGTGTCGACAGGACATCACATAGCTGCGGTGTGATCGGACAGTCGCCGTCAGCGTTGAAACGGACATAAAACTCTCGGAATGTGAGAATCGAGATCAGCGTCGGCAGAATATCGGCAAGACGTTCCAAGGGTGCCGGCAGCTTGTGAATCAGGCAGTAGTCGCAGATCCACTCGCCAAGATATCTGTCCAACCGAGGGAACTGCTCACGGTAGGCAAGCCACAGATCACACAGAATGGTCAATCCCTGCTCCGGCTTGATCTTTTCGGGCAGATTGAGAATTTCGTAAATATACAGGAAAATGTAGCTGTAGTCGGTCGACAGATAGACGCCGTGACGCACATTGTCGCGCCAATAGAGATACCAGCGCAGCTGATCCTGTGACATCTGACCGTACTGCGGCATATAGGCAAAGAAATTGACAAAAGGCACCTCTGCCGAGGTACGGTTGAAATAGCGCTGGGCATCTGCTGTAAAGCGCTCATAATACTGATATCGCTCGGGCCAGCGGAAAACCGATACCTGTTTTATCATGCTGTTTTCCGGCTCATAGCTGCAGACCGGCTGTGCCATCTGCGGCGAAACGTCACCGGGCGTATTGCCATGCGATGGCATCGGCGAAGTGCGGCTGCGGTCGACATTGCGGGCGGCACCATTGCGGTACTGCGCGGCACGCTGCATCCGGGAGGTAATATTGGGCATCGGCGGGATATGCAGTTCCCGTGCGTCATCCTGCTCCTCTTCTCCAAAGGAAATCTCCACAGCCTCGGTATCACGCGGTCCGTCGACGGTGGTCGGTGCCTGTCGAAGCACGGATTGCGGGAGCATGCTGTCAAGATCCCAGAAATCGTCACGCATTTCCCGCTGTTCTGTTTTTTTGTTGTCCGTCTTATCGCTCATCGCCGTCTGACCGTCCTTTCCGAAAAAGGTTTCTTATCTTATTATTGTACCATGGAATGAGCGGAAAGTCAACGGAAAGAATGTTAAAATTGTATGATTTGCAGTTATGCATACGGGAAAAGAACAACGCTGCCGTGGTCAAAAACCGCAGCAGCGTTTTTATATGTATTTCCAATTTACAGCTTTTCCGCAACCGCATCCATGTACCGCATCGCAATCCGTACCCCGTCGTCAAACGGCTCGGGATGACACAGTTCCAGCGCATACGCACCGTTGTATCCCGCGTCATGCAGTACCTTCATGCAGGCGGGAATATCGATGATACCCGCGCCTACGGTCGTATCGCGCAGATACTGTCCGTGCTTCGTCGGATACCATCCGCCCGTCGGAATGACATCGGCAAAGTTCTTTCGCAGATAGTCCTTGACATGGACATGCAGAATGTCGGGTGCAAACGCCGACAGAAACGCCGCGGGATCTTCATCGACGAACAGAATGTTGCCGAAATCGCCGCAGACACCGGTATTGTCACAGACGCGGTGTACTTCCCGATAGAAGCGACCGAAGTTTTCGATGCCGTTTGCATACATGCCCTGATCCTCATAGATACAGGTCACACCGAGCGGCTTTGCGCGATTGGCAATGCGAATGGCAGCGGCTGTGACTTCTTCCAGAACCGCATCGGTTTCCGGAGAATCCGCAGTCATTCTCAGACCCGTTTTCAGGGTATGATGCAGATACGGACAGCCGAGCGCCGCCGCAAGCTCTGCATGACGGACAAGCGCATCCTCCGACGCGGGATTTCCGTACACGTCACAGCCGACGGAATAGCATGCAAATGTAAGATCATATTCGGCAAACACACGGCGGATCTCTTCTGCCGTTTTGATATCGGGAATCAGCGTGTCACGTCCGATGCTCTCCAACATTTCAACGGATGAGAAACCCATCGCGCGCGCATATTCCGCTGTTTTTTGTGCACCGTCACGGACGAGCATTTCGGTAAAGTACATATAGAACGAATAATTCACTGGGAAAACCTCCATCTCTTTTTCCACCATTATATACCGAAAACAGCAAATTGTCAACCGCATTTGGACTTTTTTAACGGATTCGATTGACAATCGACAACCGCGGTGTTATAATGAAGAAAAACGGAAAACAGGAGAAAACTTATATGAAAAAACATATCTTTTCCATTCTGTCCCTTTTGCTGTGCGGCACAATTCTGATCGGATGCGGCGGCACTGCGTCTCCATCCGCAAACGAGGAAACCGCCGCTGATACACAACCGACAGATACCGCAGTCCAATCGACGGAACCCGTCACAGAGGCCGTCCCGACCGATCCCAATCTGCTGTTTGAAGACAACTTCGACGGCGATACGTTGGACGACGACAATTGGGAGCGGTGCCCCGAATGGGAACGTCAGGGCGGTCTTGATGTCTGGGACAATGAAATGTCATTTCTTGACGGTGAAGGACACCTGGTTCTCCGCGCAGAATGGGATGCGGATGCTGCACGCGTCAAGTCCGGTGCTGTCCGTACCAACGGTTGCTTTACGGCAGGCTACGGCTATTACGAGGCATCGATCAAATTCCCCTATGCTCCGGGCACATGGGGCGCCTTCTGGATGATGTGCGGCAACGTCAGCGGTGTTGACGGTTCCGCTGCCGACGGCGTGGAAATCGACATCATCGAATCCATTGGCAACGACTGGGGTGCCTGCAACAGCGCACTGCACTGGGACGGATACGGTGACGATCACAAACAGGTCAGCTCCGGCGAGTTATACAACCACGGCATTTATGACGGCGAATTCCACACCTTCGCACTGGAACGCACGGCGGACGGCTATATCTTCTACATCGACGGCAAGGAAACATGGCGCGCCACGCCCGATATGTGTGCGCCGTGTCCTGTGGACGGCTATCTGAAGCTGACGGTGGAAGCCGCCGATTGGGCAGGTGCGGGATCGGATGCTTCTATCAACGCACTTCCCGCAGACATGGTCGTTGACTATGTCAGAGTTTACAAAGAAAAGCCGCAGGATTAACCATCGGATAGAGAACAAAATAGAGATGAATCGCTGCTATACCTATTTTAAGATCGTAGGAAATTTCGATCCCGACGATATTTCCGCAATCTTAAACCTCACGCCCGAAAAGTCATGGAAAATCGGGGATTTGCGTCGGAATGGCACAAAATACGATTTCGCTCTATGGGACATCGGAAGATGTACGGAATATGATGTCGAAGTCAAAAATCAGATGCGAAAAACAATTGACATCCTGAAGGATAAAATTACGCTTCTCAATCATATCAGACAGGAATATGACGTATCCTTTTTTCTGGTCGTCGTTCCGACAGTTTGTGCAGAGGAGATCAGTCCATGTCTTGCCCCATCCCTTGATATCATCGACTTCTGTCACGCAACAAGAACGGAAATTGATATCGATCTGTATGTAAATGACTCCAAAAACGAATAACGAAGCTCCAATATTTTCATCCCCCGCCGAATCTTTCCATATCGGTGGGGGATGAACTTTATAGTGTCATTTTTTCATTCAATCCGATACATTTCAAACATCACAAGATGCTCAACACGGAATACGGCATACCCGTTCTCATAGGTAAACGGAATCTCCGCATCTTCCCCATCACGTCCGCCGATGCGGATCACGCGATTTGGGGCATCACATTTGACAGCAACCGTAAATCCGACAACGGGAAGCAGTTCATCCGTGCAGAGCAGATCCACCGCGCTGATAAGGGTGTCGTGCTCCCGACGGAAGGTCACAAGCTCGACCTGTCTTGGCGCGTTGGATCGGATGGACAAACCGTTCAGATCCAGATAACCGCCGATGAGGGACAATAACAGTCTGCGATGGGATCGGCGAGGATCGTTCTCAATCGGTGCCGCCGACCAGATCACGGTACCCTCTCCGCGCTTCTTTGCAAGCAATGCGGGAATCTCCGTCGGAATACCGGGCGGATTGGAGTGGATCGATGCAAAGCGGCGTTCCTGCGGTTTTGTATACGGCATCGTCATGGTCGCGAGAATGTCGGCATCCTCAACCGCAATCACGGGAAGCGAGGTTTCCGTCGGGAACGGATACTTTTCCGTAAACTGCCCGAAATATGTCTGTCCGCTTGCCGTCGGCGCCATATAAACCGCTGTTTCCTCGGTATAACGGACAAATTCTGCATTCAAAAGACGCTCGATCACACGCGGATCCTCAACACCCGACAGATACAGAATCCCGCCGTTTTCCACATAGCGAATCAGATCGTCGAGGTTTTTCTCATCCATAAATGCAAGTCCGGGTGCGAAGACCATCCGATAACGGGACAGCGTATCGGTCCGATCATTTCCGATGACACCGACGGGAATATGTTCCTCAATCATTGCACGCGTCACACCGATCGAACAGGTTTTATTGTCATACGGAAGACCGCGGCTGTTGTAATGTCCCGTTGTGGTATAATAAACGCCGATATCCTGTACCATCTCGCCCGAAAAATACGGTTCATACGGCATCTGCCGTTCAAAAACACGTCCGACAAGGTCGTAGACGCGCGCATCGAGCGTACCGATGGGATCAATCGCATCGATGATAAACGACGCACCGTGATGTGCCGCCGTCAGCAGAACCTCGGTTGACAGATGCTCCTCGGTTTTGGAGATCGTATGGACATACAGACTGCGGTCACAACGGCAGGTCATATACTCAAACGGCTGATTTTTCGTCACATTGTAATAGTATTTTGCCGTAAAGGAATGATTGTAAAGATCACCGTACAGGTCTCCGCCTGCATAATCGCATTGGTCGTTGACAAGCTCGGTGTTGCAGAAATGCGACGGACCCGCTACTGCGTTTGCGTAATTGTGCTCCACCGAAACACCGGGGACACAACGCTTTGCCGTTTCTGTCGCCAGTGCCGCAAACTCGCCCATCCAGCGGATACGAAGCTGCTGAAACTCCAACCAATCGGGATCGTTCCAGTCCATCGACGGTAAATTGCCGCCCGGCAATTCATCCCGTCCCGTTTCCGCAAGATAACGCG
>JAFYTT010000087.1 GCA_017558715.1 Clostridia bacterium
ATGGCAACGATCTTCTCCGCACTTGCCTGTGCAGAGCGCGTCTTTACCGTCATGGATCAGCCGCAGGAGGAACCCGACCGCGAAGGTGCGCAGGTCATGCCCGCAGACACGCCCGGCCGTGTCGTTCTGAACAACGTCACATTCGGCTACAATCCCGACAAGGTCGTTCTGCGCAGCATCACGCTGACGGCTGAACCCGGTCAGAAGATCGCATTCGTCGGTTCGACCGGTGCCGGCAAGACGACCATCACCAATCTGCTCAACCGCTTCTACGACATTCAGGAGGGCGAAATTCTGATCGACGGCATCTCCATCCGCGATTACACCCGCGATTCCCTGCGCGGCGGCATTGCGATGGTTCTGCAGGATACGCACCTGTTCACAGGAACCGTCATGGAAAACATCCGTTACGGACGCCCCGATGCGACCGACGATGAAGTTGTCGCGGCGGCAAAGACCGCATCGGCGCACTCGTTCATCATGCGTTTGTCCGACGGCTATCAGACGATGCTGGAGGGTGACGGCGCGAATCTGTCGCAGGGTCAGCGTCAGCTTCTGAACATTGCCCGCGCGGCGATTTCCAAAGCACCGATCCTCGTTCTGGACGAAGCAACCTCGTCTGTCGACACACGTACCGAGCGTCACATCGAGCATGGACTCGCACGTCTGATGAAGAACCGCACCACGTTCGTCATCGCACACCGCCTGTCCACCGTCCGCAACTCCGATGCCATCATGGTACTGGAGCGCGGCGAGATCATCGAACGCGGCAATCACGAAGAGCTTCTCGCGCTTGGCGGTCGGTATTACGAGCTGTATACCGGGGTCAAGGAGCTGGACTAAACACCATCATATTTTGCACCGTCAAGGGTCATCACCTTTGGCGGTGTTTTTTTGCAATGCAGGTACTGCCGCGACAATTTTTCAACCTACAGTTCATAACTGTTATCGTTCCGGTACCTTTACAAAATCTGTTTTTGTGTTATAATAGAAACAGAAGCAGACGTCGGCTTACTATTATAAAATCGGAGCAATCAATATGGAAATGAGAATCGGAGCAAACATCAAGCGTTTGCGCACCGCAAAAAACATCACGCAGGAGCAGCTTTCTGCGGCAATGAACGTCACCTGTGCGGCGGTCAGCAAATGGGAGCGCGGCGAAACATTCCCCGATATCACACTGCTTCAGCCGCTGGCTTATTTTTTCGGCGTGACGCTGGATGAACTAATGGGATATGACGAGGAAAAAATTCAAGCGGAAATTAAGGATGTGATTGCCCTCTACCGACAGCATTGGCTGAGTGACTATGCAAAAGCGCGCGAAATCATCATAAAGGCATATCACGATTATCCCAACGACTACTTCATCATGCACTACTATATGTGGAACATCGGCGGCGACATGGCTGACAATGATCCTGCGGTTCTGATTGCACACAAGGACGAGTTTCTTGCTATCTGCGACAAGATTCAGGCAGGCTGTACCGATGAAAATCTGCGGCATGGTGCATGGAATATGCGCGCCAAAATTCTCCATGCAGAGGGAAAAACAGACGAAGCACTGGAAATTTACAGAACGAAATTCCCCGATTGGTTCTCTACATGGGGACAGAAAACGGAGCAGCTGTTTGCAAAGGATACCGATGAATACTACTTTCATGTACAGAAGAATATGTATGAGCTTGCGGATTTTGCGGCTGATAAATTCGGCAGAACCGTCTTTTTTGATCAGAACCGTTCCATGCAGGAAAAGACCGATTATGCCCTGCACTGCGGGAAGCTGCTTCTGAACGCCTACGAGGAAACCGAAGAACCCTTTTTCCTGATGCTTGCGGAATCGTTCCTTGGCAGAATGGAAAATGATCTTTCTTATCGCGGCGGTACCGATGAACAGATCACCGCGCTAATGGATCAGAATCTGTATGCAAAGCAAAAGATTCAGGCATTACGGGCGGAAAACGATGCGCTGAACCACGCTTTTGAGCGCTACGGTCACGGTGCAAAGGAGAATTTGTTTCAATTTACACTGGATTACCACATTCATGCCGCAGAAGGAAGACGCGCGGAGTTGTTAAAGAATCCCGATTACAAAGCGGTTTTGGAGAAATACAGAACATAACCGTATGACACACAAAAACACCACGGAAATCAGTCTCCGTGGTGTTCATCATTTTATATTCGTTTCTTTTTCAGCCAATGAGCCCTTTGACAACCTCAGCAGCCGCCGCATTATCCTCGGAAATGACATAGACCACCGTGCATCCCTTGACTGCAATGACAGGCTTATCGAGCTTCGGTACCTGACCGGGCGCGTAATCGGAATACTGCGCAACCTGATAGTCGACATAACTTGTCAGCTTTTCCTGCAGAGCCTTTGCATCGTCCTCGGTCTTTGCTTCAAATACAAGCACTTCTTCGGGCGTGATTCCCGCAGGAACATATGCGGCATACGATGCGCACGTATCAACCGCAAAGCCGTACAGATGGTTTTCCAGATATGCGTTGTTTGCCATCAGCTCCTCGGAGAACGCGCAGGAGGCGGCAAGCGTCTGTGCCAGCGTCGGAACATCGATGGGCTGTACTTCGGTCACAGCCGCAGTATCGGCAGTCGTGGTATCGGGATGTTCGGTCGTTGTATCGCCGCCGCAGGATACCGCGGTCAGGGAAAGTGTCAGAAGCAGGGTCGCTGCAATCAGCTTCAGTTTCATTGTTATAGTTCCTTTCGTATCTTTGGTCAAGAAAAGCGATTCTCTCTGACCAAGAGCGGAATCGCTTTCCGTGTTATTCTGTGATTGTTTCGTTCTGATAGAACAGTGCGGCATCGACATCGTCGACGGTGTGGGTATAGAGGTAATCAGCCCAGCGGCGGAGATAGTTCGCATTCAGATGAATACCGTCTGTTGTCGCATCAGCGGGGAGAATCCCGTTCTCATCGGCAATGACCTCCCCGGGATTGAGATAGACAACCTGCTTGCGGGATGCCAGCGCCGCCAACTTTTCATTGTACTCGGCAATGCGGGTATTGGTGAAATATTCGGACGGCATATCGGCTGTAGCTGCATAAACCGCTTCGTTCATCGGCAGAAGTCCCTGCACATAGATGACCGCATCGGGACGGACATGCAGAAGCAGATCGATCAGTCTTCCGTAATAATCAAAGAACGCGGAGGAGCCCGGCCAGCCAAGCTCATTGACACCGAACATCAGATAAACACGGCGGAAATCACCGTCACGGACAACCGCCTCTGCCGTTGTCACCAGCTTTCCCGAACCGTCGGGATCAAGGAACATCGGCTTTTCAAAGAACTGCTTTACCGACATACCGATGTTGGCATAATAGGTGGTATCGATGGCACCGATCTTCTGCATACCGACAACAAGCGAGTTTCCGATGAACAGCGTGTCCTCGGAGAAATATGTATCGTCAGCACGTTCGGACTTCGGCGGCAATGCACCGTCTGTTTTCGCCGTCATCGGGATGATGGCATTTCCGTATAACAGCGGATTACCGTCATCGTCAAAGGTAACCGCATTTCCTGTCCATCCATCCGGCACCGCCAGATAAGGACGCTCATAAACCATCTCCGCTGTTTCCTCGGCGATAGGCTCCGGTGGGAACATGGAGAGCACCAGCACTTCATCCAGAGGCTGTTCCATCGGCATCGAAATGCTGATCTCCTCCGGCATCTGCGCGGAAAACGCATTGGGACCGGTCAGGATGTTTTCATCCAGTGCGTGTGTCACACTGCCGAACTGCAGCTGTGTGGATGACACGATCAACAAGCACGCACCGCAGCCTGTGATCGCCGTTTTGATAAGACGCACCAGCGCCTGCATACCTTTGCCGCGCCGGGATAATGCATCTAACTTATTCATATACTGTCTCTCAGACTGCTTTCCTTGGGCGGCATCTCCGCTGCGTATGATATCGGCCTGCCGATCGGGTCTGCGGGGTGACCGTTTCGGGATGAAAACATCCCATCTGCAAAAAAATCAACGAAAACTGTACACTGCGCCGAGCCGCCATGTCCGGCCGCAGATGAGGTACAGCTCCGTTTGATCGTCCTGTGTGTAACGTTTACATATAGATCGTGCATCGTTTCACATGATGGGGTAACATCTGCCTGTGATATGCTGTTCAAAAGCAGAGGAAAACAAATCGACAATCATAAAAACAGCTTATCGATTCTTAACCTTCCGCATGGCAATATTATAACACAGAAATTCCCACAAATCAACTGTTTTCAGAACTTTTTTTGACTTTTTTTCAAAAAATTTTTCCCGGTTCGACAGCCGACTTCGACATAAAACAGATTAAGAATGAACTGTGGAAAAAGTTGTCCACACCCTGTGTAAAGCGATGTACGGAATTCACTGTAAATCGTTTCCATTTTCCGGTGTATCGATGCACTAAGAACAGACAAACAAAGGCGCACGTCCCCCGGAAATTCCGGGATCATTACGTGCGCCCTCTGATAGTTCAGTCCTTGGGAATATGGAACAGCCGCCTGATAATCGGCACCAGCATGCGCGGAGATTTCACAACGATCACCTTCATAAACGGGTTCATCCTTTCTGCGGCAGAGATGGTTCAGCCGTCACTCCCAGTTTATGCATACCGCCATTCTGCGGTGCATCAACGTCCGCCCGACAGTGCTGCATCGTCCATCGCGGTACCTTCCCCGTGATCTGTCGGCAAAACCGATGCGGTTGCCGCGGGGATGCTTGTTTGTGCCGCCGGTGCGCTCTGCGGATATCCGCCGCGCTGTCCCGCATGGGCACGGTCGCCGCCGAGTCCGATCGACACAGAAATGGCTTCGTTGACCCTTTGCATGATGCTGTCGTCAAGATGTCCCATTTTCTCCTTGAGGCGCCGCTTGTCGATGGTACGGATCTGTTCCAATAAAATCACGGAATCCTTTGCAAGCCCGAATCTGTCGGCATACACATCAATATGCGTCGGCAGCTTGGCTTTGGTCAGCTGGCTTGTGATCGCCGCCGCAATGACCGTGGGGCTGTATCGGTTTCCGACATCGTTCTGAATGATCAAAACCGGTCTGAGTCCGCCCTGTTCGGAACCGACAACGGGACTCAGATCCGCATAATAAATATCACCGCGTCTGATCTGCACGGAAATTCACACTCCTGATTCTTTTCTGCACTCCCGAAGCAGGTCAGCTGCCGCCCATCGGCGCTCCCCGCTCCGTCTCAAAAAGTATTTCCCATCCGTCCCGCTTTCATGCAGATCATCGGGAAATGCCTTTTCGCAGAATCCGACATCCAAAACAGTATCGTCCTTTGCCGATGACGGATTCCCAATACCATTGTATGCCGCGGCATGGGATGTTGATTCAGGCAAAAACAAAATCGGTGCAGGCGCAATTTTCTTTTGCACACACACCGATTACCATCAGAAAATATCATCCGACAAAAGTTCGGAAAAAGAGTAAATATAACGGTCACAGATCGCCTGCAGAAGTTCGGGATTGGCGCAGTGTTCATCATAAACCGCCACCGTATAGAAGCCACCCGCCGTCGCACCGCGTACTCCGGGAACAATATCCTCAAATACGGCACAATCCTCCGCAGCGTATCCGAGCTTCTCTGCGGCACGCAGGTATATATCGGGATTCCCCTTGCCGCGCGACACCTCGGATATTTCCGTAACCGACGAAAACCAGTCCGCAATACCGAGCCGCCGAAGTGCCGGAAGATAGAACTCCGCCCGGGATGCGGTTGCGGCGGCAAACGGAATCCTGCGGCGGCGCAGAGAGGACAGATACTCCAAAACACCATGCTTCAGACCGACCTCGTTGGCATACGCATCCACTGCCAGCGTGTGCCACTCCGCCATGATCGTTTCCTCATCTTCGGGAAGCGAAAACCTTTTTTTCGTATACTCCGCGGCGGCAGGAAATCCCATCGGCGCGATTGCGGCAGCATAGTCATCGGGAAGCGGAATCCCACGCCGCGCGAGAAACACACGGTCAACCTCCTGCCAGACACCCATGGAGTCAAGCAAGGTTCCGTCCAGATCAAAAATCGCCGCTTTCTTTTTTCGCAGAAGTGTACTCATTGCGGCTTCACCACCAATAAAAGCCCATCGTTTACCGTCACGCGCGCACGGGCATCGGGCAGAAACTCATTGGAAATACCGAGCGCGATATGCGGCTCAAGAACAGCATCAGAGAGCGGATATTTCAAATGCTCCAACGTCACACCGTGCGCCGCCCCGCCCCATGCAATCAGCGATAGATATCCGCGTGCGGTATTGCGGAAGTTCAGCGTCCCGTTTTTGACCGCCGTGACATAAGAGGCACAGCGTCCGTCCTGTGTCTGCTCAAACGCATAGACCGAGGCGCCGTTTTCCGCGAGAAAGGCAACTGTCTGAAGCGTTCCGACCGTATGGTCAAATCTGCCGCCGAACACGCCGAACAGAAGGAATTTCCGATAACCGAGCTCCAGTCCGTGACGAACCGCAAGCATCGTGTCCGTATCATCCTTGATCGGGTTAAAGCGTTTCGTTTCCGTACCGATGACAGTATCGGACGGCAGAGAATCGAGATCGCCCATCAGAAGGTCACAGCGTACACCTGCATTCTGCAAATACCGATATCCGCCGTCCGCCGCGATGACAAGATCGTCCTTCTGCACCTCGATTTGATAATCACCCACATCTCCCGCGCCGACAATGATGCAGGCAGGCGCACCGTCAAAAAAGGGATCCGGGAGAGCGTCATAAAACCGTTTCATTTCTTTGGCTTCCCCTCCATGAAGACACTTGCTTCCATATCGGCGGTATGCAGTGCAAATGCCAACGGGAATTTTTCAAATGCATCGCTGACGAGACGTACCTCCTCAGTACCGGAAAAGCCCATGTGGAAGCGAATCGCAAATGCCTCTTCTCTGGTCAGGCGCAGAAAGCCGGAGAGGATGTAGACCGACTTCTCGCCGTGTCCGTACGGAAGCGCATCCTCAAATTCATACGAGGGCACCTTCTGCCAGACACCGTGTTCATCCTTGACATTGCGGAACGACGGCTTGTAGCAGTTGATCTTGCAGACATCGTGCAGAAGTGCCGCGATGGCAAGTGTCTCCTCGGAGCAGGTCAGTCCGTACAGTTCACGCACACGGTCACGGTGCATATAATCGCACAGACAGTCGTACACATTCAGAGAATGCTCACAAAGACCGCCCTCATACGCGCCGTGAAAGCGTGTCGATGCGGGTGCCGTGAAAAAGTCACATCCGGGGGACGCGAGATAGTCCAAAAGCTTATCCGCGCCCTCCCGCTTGATTTTATCGGTATATACAGCAAAAAAGCGTTCCTTTGCAGTCATGAAACAATCAAGCCTCCTCATACATATCATTCGTTTGTATTATTATATCGAAAAACCAGGGGATTGTCAAGTATCCGATGATGCGCACCGAAAAAACGGTTACGGAATACAATGCCTGTGAGCCCCATATGCTGTCAATTAAACATTGACAGCAGTGAAATATTCCCGCTGAAGCGGAAATGTGAAATCGCTTCGCGGTGAAATCCGACGTCGTCGGGTGAAATATTTCGTCCGATGGGCGAAATGCGAAAAAGTTCACTCGCACGAAGTGCGAATTTCACCTTGCTGCTGCGATGTGCGACAGCAAGATTTCACATTTCGTCACAGACGAAATATTTCACTGCAATGCTGGAAACGGTTAAGTTGACAGCATTGATTCTATCGGGGCATTTCACAGAAAACGAGGACTGATCCCATGATAACAACCTCTGCGTCCCCCACCCCTCCGTGTAAGCTGGCACTGATCGGCGGCGATCTGCGTCAGATGGTCACCGCGAAAACACTCGCCGCCGAAGGCTATGAGGTCGCCGTTTACGCCATGGACACGTATGCCGGCGATTGGGGCAGTGTGACCCGTGCCGCAGATCTTGCGTCTGCTGTCGGCGGTGCCGATCTTGTCATTCTCCCGCTTCCCGTGACACAGGACGAGGAGCGTCTGCATTGCCCGCTGACCCGCCACACCGTGCTTCTGACCGAGGTTTTCGATGCACTGAAACCCGGTCAGCGTGTGGCCGGCGGCAAAGTCAGCGCGCATGTCCATGCCCTTGCCGCAAGTCACGGCATCGCCGTCACCGATTACCTGCAGCGTGAAGAGCTTGCCGTTGCCAATGCCGTTCCGACCGCAGAGGGCGCACTTGCCATTGCCATGGCAGAGGTGCCGTATACCATTCACGGTGCACGCTGTCTCGTCCTTGGATACGGACGTGTGGCCAAAGCGCTTGCCAAGACCCTTACCGCTGTCGGTGCCAACGTCACGGTTGCCGCACGCAAACCCGAAGACCTCGCATGGATCGACGCCAACGGACAGATCCCGCTCCCCTTCTCCGCGCTGACACAGGGAGATACACCGCTCGATTACGACATTGTGTTCAATACCGTTCCCGAGCAGATTATCGGTGCAAATCTGCTGTCCCGCCTTCCCTGTGACGTCCTGCTGCTTGACCTTGCGTCCGCGCCCGGCGGATTTGACCATGACTGGGCAAAACAGCACGGCTATCACGTCATCTGGGCGCTCTCCCTTCCCGGCA
>JAFYTT010000088.1 GCA_017558715.1 Clostridia bacterium
CACTGTAACGCGCAGACCGCTTTCCTTCTTCCATTCGATGGCAAGCGTATGACCGTGATAATGAATGTCATCGGCGGTGAACGCATCGAGCGATGTTCCAAGCGGATGAATGACCAGACGATTGCCCTCTGCAGGACAGATGCCGCAGATGCCGGTCATGACAAGGTCGATGAACGAGGAATGGTTGTAATGCTGACCGCGTGTGGAATCCTTGTCGGGACGGTTCCAGTTTCGCATAATTTCCCGTGCCAGCCAGATGCCGGTATCGGGATCCATGTTTTCGTCAAGACACGGCGTGCCGTCGGTGTCTCTGTGCGAATATGCGTACTGAAGCAGCAGGCGCATAAAGTCATCTGCGGTGATCTTCGGCTGTTTTTCCGTATGCAGATACGCAATGACCGCCGTCAGCGTCTGTGCGGTTGCAAACGGCCAGACAGGACCGTTCCACAGACATTCATGATCAAAGGGCTTGTTGTATTCGGGATGCGATACATCCGCCGTGCGCAGACCGTATTTTGCAAGGAAGCAGTTCTCATCGAGCAGATTTGCAAAGCAGTCATCCTTACCCGCTGTTGGAATCCCATAGATCCACGGAATATAGCCGATCTGCTCACGCACATTCTGCCGCTCACCATCGTCGGAAATGACACCGAACATACCGATGTCCTCATTCCAAAGGGTTTCATTGATCTGACGGGCAAGCGTATCACCGACCGCGCGGTAAACCACAGCTTCGTCTTTTACACCGATTCTGTCGGCAATCCGTGCAAGTGCATAGCTGTCAGCGGTCATGTAGGAGTTGATCGTCGGACGGATCCTGTCGCCGGAGATGGAAAACTCCATGCCGTCGTAGCCGCATCCCTGACGGTACATACCGCATTCCGTCTTATGGTCATCCCACGCCGCATAAATTTCCTTGAGCTGCGGAAAAAGTGCCTCTGCCGCGGAATAATCGCCCGTGACATCGGACAGCGCCAAAAAGCTGTCTGCAATCGGAAAGCTGTACAGGCGCGGATTGCCCGCCGTGCACCAGAACTTTGCGTATTCCTCCAAAAGGAATGTTTCCTGCATCCAGCGACCATCGCGGAAATGATGGCTCGCCGCACAGCTGATCGTATTGTATTTGCCGCCCCACGGGACATCCGTCAGAAATTCTGTAATGACGTGACCGTCGGGCATTTCCTTGACGTGCCGCTGATAGACTTCACAGCGGTAGTTATAGGTAATGTCGAGCTCCTTATCGGAGGATGTAAATTTAGGGAAATGAATTTGCAGCATTGGTTTCGGCTCCTTCTGTTTGGACAAACTGTATTTACATTATATCATAATTTGTTTGCAGGATCAATCGGTAAGAATAGATTATCAATGGCAGTTGATAACTTCCGAATTGTTACATCATCTATGTTCATAGGAATGGCGGATCCAAACCTTGTTTAAGCAAGAGCAGCGAGGATTGGAACTGCTGCGTACCGCACGTTGCAGAACATCAGTTGTCCGTTCCGCCGTATTAGAGCGTCTCACCATGGCGGAGTACGAGGCAGTGATGGCTGCCATCTACTCACCTGCGTCGTTCCCGATACCCTGGACGAGTCGCCTATTGCTTATAAGCGCATGGTCGAGATCGTCGAGCCAATTCCGATGTGAATTCCTAAATTAAGGAAAGAACAAGATGTGTTATAACATAGGGGAAGCCAAACCACTTACCCCCACAGAAAAATCACTCCATTTTAACCTCAGCAAACCCCGAATCTTATATTTTGTTATTACTGCCTTGGCTTTTTATATTCGCCATTACGGATGCCGGGATATTTCTCATCAAGATACTGTTCACGGTACGGATTGACACCGTCCGAGACGGTTTCGGGTTTGTTCGGCAGCAGCCAGCTTTCCTTTTTATAGAACGGGTTGTGGAACTTGTTTTCAATGCGGTCGGCCTTTTCGAGCGTATTCATACAGGCACGGATACAGCCGCGCGCACCGCAAACCGCAAAGTAACCGGTGTGCTTGATGATATAATCATAGTAACCCATGACCGCGGTGTTTTCGGGCTTGCGTCCCCACTTCGCCGATGCCATCGAGTAGCAGAGGATATAGGCTTCCTCCTCGGTCATCTCAGAGTTTCGGACATCAAACGCCATGTTCGGGAATTCCTTTTTGTGGAACGGCGAGCATTCGTTGTTGAAGCCGTGATGCGACAAGGTACAGCGTCCCATCTGGACATCGCCGTACCAGACCGCTTTTTCGCCGCCAAAGTTGACGTGAAGCCGTGCGGACGGATCCTTGACGCTCGGAATCGCGTTGCCGGGACATTCTCTTGCACAGGCACCGCAGTGGGTACAGATCGTGCCGGTATCGAGAATCGGGGCTGGCTCCAATTCACAGTCTGTAAAGATCAGACCGATGCGGACGCGCGGACCAAACTGCTTCGTTAAGAAGACCTTGGAAAATCCGACCTCGCCGAGACCGCAGCCCGCAGCGATGATACGGACACTGCACACGACATCCGGCGGAACCTTGTCGGGCGCAACGGGATCCTTCATCGTTCCCTGACCTTCGGGAACAGCGGGATAATGTGCAACAGCTTCCCAGCCGTGATCCTCGATGAAACAGCACATTTCATAGGTTTTGATCGGGCGGAACAGCGAATTGAGTTTATTGTAGGAGTAGAACGTATAGTTGTGCCAATGCGTACCTTCCTCAATGCCGCGATAGGTACCGCGCGGGATCCGCATGGCAACGGCGATGACGGACTTAGCGTTCGGGAAATAGGTCAGCGGAGACAGCAAGGTCGGCGCATCTTTGAATCGCTCAATATTGCCGATGGCGATACAGTCAAGACCGATCTCCTTTGCCTTGTCCTTGATCATTTGGGATGTCAGTTTCATAACAGTACCTCACAACTCAACGTCCGGAGCGGTCGCCGTCTTTGCTGAAAGAGCCGCCGAGGACATTTGCCGCCTCGTGATTGACCTCTGCGTACTTTCCCTGTTCGTCGAGTGCCCAAGCGTCGCGCTGACGGAACGCATTTTCAAAGTTGTTGGAAACGCGGCGGAGTACTTCCAGACCGTTCATGCAGGTACGGTTGCAAAGCGCTGCAATGCGGTCGGGCTTACCTTTCTGTGCGGAGAAGCGGTTGGGCGATGCACCGTTCTTGCAGACACGGCAGAGATCGTAGTTGATCTTTGCAACGGTCATCTTCTTGCCGCAGATATCGACCGTCTCCGTCTCGGTCTTCGAGATCGCACCGAGCGGACAAACATCGGCGCACTTTTGGCATCCGACGCAGACTGCGGTTTCGAGCAGAGGCGTTCCCTCGATCTGTGCATCGGTGATGATCATATGGAACCGCTGACGGGAGCCGAACTTTTCGGAGAACGGAATACCGTTATAGGAGATCTCACACAGACCTGCTGCAACAGCGGCATAGTCAAAATCGGGATAGACATTCGGTGCGGGACGGTCGGGCGAAACGGCGACACCGCTCGGCGGCAGCTCTGCGGGATTCGGGAAGATCGGAACGGCTTCCCAGCCTTCATCTTCAATGGCGTTGACGAGTCCGTAGCAGGCAATCGAGAGGAATTCATCCTCCAGCCAGTTTTTGCCAAACAATGCATAGTCACCGAAGTTCGTACCTTCCTCGATACCGCGCAGTGATCCGCGGCAAATGCGGCGGCCGACCATGATGACGGTCTTGCCCTCGGGGAAAATGGAGAACGGATTGTGTGCGGCATCGATTCCGTCAAACCGTTCCTTCGGTGCAAAGCCGATTAAGTC
>JAFYTT010000089.1 GCA_017558715.1 Clostridia bacterium
AATTTCATCGTCGGAACAATGCGCATCGGGAATGATCAGCAGATTGAGCTGCCCTTCCGGCTTGATGCCGCAGCCGCCGTCGATGGAAATGATGTTTTTATCGGTATGAAAAATCGGATTGAACTGCTGGATGCTGTCGTTGTACAGTGCTGTGGGCCAATGACCGCAGACCACGCGGAACGGAAAAGAACACGGTGCGGCATCGGCAAAACGGTCGTACTTGGTTAGCGCATAAACGTCGCATTCGGCATTGTCTGACAGTGTTTGATGCCGCAGACCGCCGTGAACAAAAACGAAGTCGCCGATCTGCAGAACTGTCGGGCGGGATGCAAGAAAATCAAGTTCCTCTTGGAAATGAGCAAGGATTGCTTCTTTGGCTTGCAGAACATCCTCGGCTGACGTGAGCGTATGCCCGCACTCCTGCGCCATTTCGGCATAGAAGCTCGAACCGCACCAGTTGTGAAGTCCGCAGAGATAGTCCCAGAAATCGGCGGCATTGTCTTCACTGACACCTTCGGTCATCTGAACGCGCCATGCATCGACGTTTCCGAGCAGCACCAGCGCATTGCCGCGGCTCGCAAGCTCCATGACAAGGCGAAGTGCGCCAAGGCTGTCGGGACCTTTTTCCACCACATCACCGACAATGACGAGCAGATCGTCTGCACAAAATCCCGCCGCATCCAGTACACCGCGCAGATGGTCGGGATGCCCGTGGATATCGCTGGTAACAAGGATGCGTTGTCCTTTTTTGTACGGATGGGTCAGAATTTCGGTGTTCAGTCGGTTCATGCTCTTGATTCTCCTGTTATCAAATACTGTCTATATTATAACATGTGAGAAGAAGGCTGTAAAGGGCTTTGTCGGGAATCGGAAAAAATTTTAGTGTTTTGCTTGCTTTTTGGCGCGGAATACGTTATAATAAAGGAAACAAACATTGTCGGAGGAGTTGTTATGTACCGTTATCTGTTATTCGATCTTGACGGAACGCTGACTGATCCCGCGGAGGGAATTACAAAATGTGTGGCGTATGCATTGGAGCATTTCGGCATTACGGCAGAACCGGAAACGCTGAAGTCGTTTATCGGTCCGCCCCTGCTTGATCAATTTATGTCGTATGCAGGCTTTGACCGCGAAACAGCGGCATCCGCTATAGAAAAATACCGCGAACGCTTCCGTGATATCGGGATTTTTGAAAACCGTGTGCTGGACGGCATTCCCGCGCTCCTGAAAGCACTGCAGGAGAGAGGATATATCCTCAGCGTCTCCTCTTCCAAGCCAGAGATATTTGTCAACCGTATTCTTGAAAAGTATGATCTCGCACGGTATTTTACGGTTACAGTCGGTGCGGAGATGGACGGAAGACGCAGCAAAAAGGCAGAGGTCATCGAGGAAACGCTGCGGCGGCTCGGTGAGCAATATCCCGACGCTGATTTTTCCGACCGCAGTGCATGTCTGATGATCGGCGACCGTATTCATGACATGGAAGGTGCCGAGGCGTGCGGAATGGATGCACTCGGCGTGACCTTCGGTTATGCTGCAGAGGGAGAGCTGGAATCCTCATCGGCCAAGGGAATCGTAGATACACCCGAGGCGCTTCTTGCATTTATATCATCGAAATAAGCATAAAAATGGCATCCCACCGCCTTGGCAGGGATGCCGTTTGTTCTGTTGGAAATTATTCTGCGTTGTTCGGGAAACGGAGCAGATACAGGAATTCGCCGCTGGAATGGATACCGAGGCGCTCAAATCCGCAGTGTTCGTAAAGTCCCTGTCCGCGGAAGTTGTGCTGTGCGGTGGTGAGCAGAATACCGCCGCATCCGGCGGACTCGCAATGCTCTCTGACCGCACCGATCAGGCGGCGGCCGAGATGGCGACCCTTCCATGCTTCCGCAACGGCAATACCGAGCCACGGGATCTTGGAATCTTTGTCCCAGATAAAGACATAACCTGCGATCTCTTCTTCTCCGGCGTCATTGTGTGCAATGGCGATCCAGAAGATGTGATCGGGCTGCAGACCGTCAAACCATTCCAGCGTGCGGATCTCGTTTCCGTGCCCGCGGTTGAAGAAGGACGTGCTTTCCTCTCCCATCTGTGCAAAGAATGCTTCGACCATTGCTCGGTCACTCATCTGCATCTGTCTGATTTGCAGCTCATCAATGTTGTAATTCATCGTTATTACCATGGCTTTCGCATAGGAAAGCGACCTTTCCGGAGGTTTTTTGATGATAGTTTTGGCACAAAATCCGTCGGTGAAATTGTTCGCCCGAAAAAACCTCACAATTATTAAATTTCTGCGTTCAGTATATCATATTTAAGCACAAAAGTCAAGCGTTTCACACAGGTCTTTTTTCTTTTATTTCCGGTTATTTTTTCTGATTTTTGAAACAGATCCGGACGGATGTTTGCTTTGTCTGAAAACTTTCCGTCGAAAGTACCAAATCGTACCGGAACACCTTGATTTTTTTCGGTTTCTGCGGTATAATATGCTCCGGTTGTTACAGAAATGTTACAACAACACAAAAACGCAGAATCGTATGACAGGTGAATCATGTATTATATCAGAATGTTGCTCGCATGTGCGGCGATGCTTCTG
>JAFYTT010000090.1 GCA_017558715.1 Clostridia bacterium
CCGGAAACGCTGAAGTCGTTTATCGGTCCGCCCCTGCTTGATCAATTTATGTCGTATGCAGGCTTTGACCGCGAAACAGCGGCATCCGCTATAGAAAAATACCGCGAACGCTTCCGTGATATCGGGATTTTTGAAAACCGCGTGCTTGACGGGATTCCCGAACTTTTGCACACGTTGTGTGAAAACGGATATGTTCTGTGTGTATCCTCTTCCAAACCCGAAATTTTCGTCAATCGGATTTTAGAAAAGTATGATCTCGCACGATATTTTACGGTTACGGTCGGCGCGGAGATGGACGGAAAACGAAGCAAAAAGGCAGAGGTTATCGAGGAAACCCTGCGGCGGCTCGGCAAGCGATATCCCGATACCGATTTTACGGACCGAAGCAGCTGTCTGATGATCGGCGACCGCATCCATGATATGGAAGGCGCGGAGACGTGTCATATGGATGCGCTCGGCGTGACGTTCGGTTATGCTGCACCGGGAGAACTGGAAAACAGCACAGCAAAGGGCATTGCATCCACAACGGATGAAATTCTATCGTTTGTCGGCTGTTTGTACGAAACAAAATAAAAAGACGGCATCCCATGCGAGATTGCGATGGGATGCCGATTCCTTTTTATCCGAGATTGTTCTCAAAGTTTGCGTACTGTTCTTCAATGGCGGTGATGGCTGCTTCGGTTTTTGACTTGATCGCGGCGTATCGGGAAACGATGTCCTTTTTGCCGAGCGCTCTTGTGAAGTGCTCCTGCAAATTGCTGTTGAGTCGGTCGAAGTTGAGAATAGAGGTCAGTTCGAACGTGATATTTTCAAACATCATATCGATGATCTGACCGGACTTTTCATCGCGTGCGCCTTTGAGCTGAATGACATTGTCAAAAACAGCGGGACGGAGATAGTCGTAGCCGTATGCCGCCATGGCATCGGTCAGTGTACCTGTCATTGCAAGACGGTCGCCGACAACGGTGATCGGAATCGACGGGCAGGCACTTGCCCACGGCTGGCTGTAGCCGATATAGGATTCCTGTGCTTCATCGTTCTTCGGCATCGGGAGAATACCGTAGTCGTACGGAAGGTCACGAAGTCCTGCAAGGTTGAAGGTACAGGGATTATAGAACAGGAAGGTACCGTTGTTGATGGACATTTCCGCATCGAAGGACGAGCCATGACCGTCACGGACGACACAGTCTTCCTGTAAAAAGTCGGAGAGCTTCTGCATCAGCGTGACGAGAGCCTGATCTTCGAGCATGACGGTCAGTTTGCCGCCGACGTTCTGGACATAGTGGTAACCGGCACCCATGACAAGGGCTTCCGGCGTGAGAACCTCGTACATCATGCCGACAGTATCCTCTGCTGTTATTTTGCTGTCACCGTTGGTATCGGCAAGCGCGGCTCTTGCACATTCCATCATGGAATCGAGTGTCCATGTACCATCGGTGACCTGTTCGTACAGATCGGGCAGATCAAGCTGTGCGGCAAGGTCGCGGTTGAACAGAAGGACATAAACCGAACCGTAATAGCGCGGGCTGATGGCGCTGGAGGAGAAGAACAGGTTTCCGCCGATCTTCAGTTGTTCGTTCAGCTCGGGCATCCAATAGTTTTGGTCAAGACGAATGGTATCGATATAGTTGAGCGGATAAATACAGTTTGCATCGGCAAGACCGCGTGCAACGGTAGCAAGGTCTTCGATGACGAGGTCATAAGCATCGTCGCCCGCCAGAACGAGCTTGGATATCTTCTGCGGCTTGTTGGCATCAGAATCGTTCAGCGTATACTGCACGGCAACATTGTAGGTTTCCTCCAGCCATCTGTCACGCGCAAACAGGGTATCGTTGACAACCTCACCCGTTTCTGCCTCTGCGTAGTTGATGGTTGTGGGAAGTTCCCATCCTGCGA
>JAFYTT010000091.1 GCA_017558715.1 Clostridia bacterium
CATCCCAGCATTATGGATCACGATGGCCTGTCTTGGAACTGTGACACCAAGTACCACTGGAAAGAGTGCGGTTGCGGCGCCCGTCTGGGTGTTGAAAACCATGTGGATCCCAAAAATGCTACCGATAATTTCTGCATCTGCATCACACGGTGTGAATTGCAGACTGTAAGGCTCAACTGCCGCCATACTGAAACTGTGTCCTGCCAGAGAAAGCATCAGCGACGACGGAGCTTCGATTTCTTTCACGGCAATGCCGCTGATGTCTCCGATGTTTTCCTGTGCATAACAGACATCATCAAGGTAACCCGCCGTGTTGACAAAGATCAGATGGCGACCATTTCCGGCAAATTTTTCGCGGATCAGCACTCTGCGTTCTTTGGTCAGATATGGGGTATGGACAAAGAGAATGCACTTGTAACGGTCGGCATCGATCAGGGCAAGATCGTCAAAATCAATGTTGTCATAGAGAATACCGCTTCTGCCGAGCGCATTGTATAACAGTGGCGCGTTTCCATAGGTATAAAGATCTCGCGCATTGCTGTAATAACGGGACTGCGTATCAAACACACACAGGACATCTGCCTGTGGCTGATATGTCATTTTTACTGTGTGATCTGCAATATGCTTCAGTCCACGGATTTCTCGCAGCAGTTCCGGATGGTCCCACCAGCCTTTTTTGATATAAATCGTCGTGTTGTAGCCAAGATCCAGAACCAGTCTGTGGTCAAAGAACCATGTTCCCATACCGCGCGTAAACGGTTCCAGTACATGACGCTTCAGAAGCGCAATGCTTTCCGCACGGCGTTCGGGAATACCGCCGACTACCTGCGGTGAACCGATCGGCGGATTATCCATCTCCGTCAGCCACAGAACGCCATGAAGACGTGCCGATTCCAGCAGTCCTCTTGCGCATCCCGTACCGGAGATACTGCGCAGCGGCGGATGATAATGGAACGGACCGGAGATATAGTCAACCAAACCTCCGTCAAACAGCCGTCCTGTTTCCAGATGACCGCCAATATAGACCTGCGGCCACGGATCGTAATAGCCGTAGAACGTACCAATCAGAAGCGGTCTGTCCCAGACATTACGAATCACACGCGCAAAATGAAGAATCGCATCGGGAACACATTGCTGTAATGCAATCAGAGAGTCTACGACATACCGATCTTCCGACGGATTGCGGTATGGCGGTGCGCCTGCGGGATCACGCATCTGCACAGGTGCCGGAACTGCCGTGTCAATGCTTGCCGCAGGATCATTCCATGCGGTGCGAAGTGCTTCATCGGTACCATAGGTTCTGCGCAGATATGCACGGAAATAATCGGTCATCGGCACACTGTAGTCGGGATGATAACGGAATCCCCACTGATGCCATTCGCCGTATACACCGCCTGCAATCTGAATGCCGACAACGTGCCGTCCCTGCGGCGTATTGCGGATCCCGTCAAGCAGCTTGGTTAATGCTTCCGCAGCATCCTGCTTCCACTTTTCCGAGGCGATGCTGACACGCATGCGGTTGTCTTCATCGCCGTCAATGACACGCTCATATTCGCCGTCATCGACATATGGTACACCGCCGATGCCGTAAATACACAGCTCATCTGGATTGTCGCGCATCCACCAGTAAGGCGCATTGACATGCAGACGCAGAAGAACGGCGGCGTTTGGATTGGTTTCCAGAATTGCCGTCAGATCACCGATCAGAAAATCGGGACAGTACGGCTTTACTTTATGCCATCCCTTGCAGAGATTGACGTCAGTTGATACAAGGTTAATCCCCTGTGCGGCAAAATTCGCGATATTTTTCTGTGCCTGCGCTGTCAGCGGATTGGAAATCGGGACATCGCTGAGCGCATAGATCAGAGGTGCTGTTTTCTCACCGTTCAGATAAAGGACAGGAGTACCGTTTTCCACGCGGCGCTCGGCGGTATAGGCGTGAGAAGTATCGTCAATTTCAACGGGTTTTCTTTCAATATATTCCATATTACACCACTTTATTGATTGGCAATGATTTTCATTGTGTTTTCCATTTTTTTCTGCATGGATTTTCCTATCTTTTCAAATCCGGATGCAAACAGATTGCTCTTTTTTGTAATACTGCGGTCATAAATATTATAATAAAGTGCCATATCGTCCCAACGGAAGAAATCGTTGGCATCAAACTTGGTATTGCGGAAAATCAGATCAAGCATATCTGCCGCGGCATCGTCACGGATGGTTTTGTCCATAACAGTACGGTTGATGACTTCGGGATACAATATCTGCTGTGAATAATAACCCATTGCATTGATCACATTGCCTGTCATTGCCGGGTTATCGTTATTCGACGGTACTACCAGGAATTCCGACCAGTTGTCACTCAAATATGAGTAGTACTGCGACTGTGTTTCATCATATTTCGGCATTGGCAGAATACCGAAATCGGTATCCATATCGCGCAGTTCGAGTGCATAGAAAACCCAGTTGAATGTAAACAGCAGCTGATTGTTTTTGAACATCGGCAGAACAATATCATACCATACATCGTCCGCTGCATTTTTCTTGAATTTATCCGGCTGCATATTGACTTGTTCATTGGACAGAAGTCCTGTCAGCTTGTCAATGACATTGATCGTTTTTTCATTGTCAAGAATCAGCTTCGGTGCGGTAATGTCAGATACATCTGTGATTCCGATGTCGGAAGAACGAATGCACATGCTCATAACCGTAGGAGAACCGTTCATGCCAAAGGAATCGTTCTGATCAAAAACACCGTCACCGTTCAAATCCGCTGAAACCTGTTTTGATAAACCGATAAAATTGTCAATCGTCCATTTTCCGTCGTATACCATCTGATACGGGTCATCGAGTTGATTGGTATCAACAAGCGATTTGCTGAAATACAGACATCCTCCGGAAAGCATGGAATACATACAGATATCACTCAGCATAATATACTGTCTGTCAAGGAAGGTCATCGTATCATTGACACTCGAATTGACCCAGGACGCATCAAGGTTCAATGTATCCATGGAACGGAGATCATAAAGATAACCTTCATCTCCAAGGAAAGAACTCAGTCTCTGCTGTTCTAGAAGTGCGGCATCATATGCTTTGTCATCTGCGAGAATACTGTTGATCAGAGCCTGCGCCCCCTGACCTTCACGAAAGGTGTCAATTTTGACATTCAATGCGGATTCCACAACCTGATTCCGCTTCAGTATCGCATCATTTATAATGTCACCGTTGGATGCTTCTGCCGTAATTCCATCATATGCACAGATTTTATACGATCCGGTATAGCCTGTATAATGATAAACATAAAAAGTAAATGCTTCCCCACCGTAATCGACCTCCGGTGCAGTATATTCCGCCGGCTCCGTAACTGCTGCTGTTTCTGTGGCTTGTGTCGCATCTCCTGTTGTCGTTGTTTCCCCTGCACTGTCACCGCAGGCGGCAAGACTTGCTGTGAGCATTGCTGCGAGTAATAAGAGTGCTGTTCTGTTCCGGTGTTTCATTTGAGTTCTCCTCTCTGTTTGTTTTTTATTCGTGCATACGGAAATCCAATGCATACGGCAATGGATACCGTTTTTGTACTTCTTTTTCCGCATCCGATTCACATAGTCCCTTGGTCTTCATCAGATGCTGGATATACATCTGCACCCAGAGTGCTGAGACGGAAAGCTCACCCTCCTTGATATCGGGCATCTCAAAATCGGGGGTGAGAATCTGCATCGCTTTCTCTGTATCACCGAGTGCCAGATGCGCACGGACACAAAGG
>JAFYTT010000092.1 GCA_017558715.1 Clostridia bacterium
CAAAATGACGGTCTTCATTGTAAACAAGTGCGTCAAAGACCAGCATACTGCGGATCTGCTCACCAAAGTCCGCGCCGAGCGAATCGTAGTAGTCAATACAATCCTTCAGCGTACATTTGGGCAGAATATGTCCAATCGGCACATATGCCGTATCCAGATCACAGAACAAACGGCACTTCGACGCACGGATTCCCTTCCAATGCTCCAGATCATAGTGAACCGCGTTCAAACCCATCTTTTCGGCAATCTGCGATGCGTAATATTCGCTGTACGGTTCCTTGTTTCCGTGCGTCAGAATCGTATTTCCGCCTTTATAGAGGTAAATACCGTCACCCTCCAAATAACGCCATGCTTTGGGCAGCATACCGCCGGTTGTCAGCTCCGGTGAAGTCGTAAATCCGCCATGGCTCTGCTCTGCACCGGTATAGGCAACAAGCGAAAGAATTTCCGAAAAACGGTTCTCATACAGATTGTACTGTGTAAAAGTACCATCGAAATCTTCTGCGACCACCCAATAGCAGTCATTCAGCGAAAGTCCCTTGCAGACATCGATAATACCCTTGGTATCATTGAGCGACAGACCGAATGCCGCAAGAATTTCCTCGACATACCGTCTGTTCTTGGGAATAACACGGCTCTCCAGCCAGCGCAGAATTCCCTCATCGTTTAAGGTCAGATTCAGCGGAAACAGGTGCTTGTGATCCTCATACACATCAATAACACGCGCCCGAAGACCTTCCAGACCGCCATCCGTCAGTCCAAAGCGAACAAGCGGTGTATCAAATATTTTCAAAAGATAGATACTTTCCATATTTTCCTCTCTGTCGGACAACAAAATCGACGGCTCTTTTCCAAGCGCATCCGCAATCTTGAAGAACATATCCAGCGTCAGATTCTGCGAACCGCTCTCCAGGCGGCAGATATTGCTGCGCTGTGTCCCGATTGCCCGCGCAAGCTGCGCCTGCGTCATTCCTTTTTCCATTCGTACCGCGGCAAGCTGTGTGATCAGTGCACGGCGGCATTCTGTTATATCCATTATCATCCCCACCTTTACTGCATATATGTTATCATATTCGATAACATATTACAAGAGGGTAAATGTGAATTTTTCTGAAAACATGCTAATTGAAAAAGTATGTAGCAATAAAGTGTGCAACAATATTGAACAGGTGCTGTTTGTATTATTCTCATTGACAATGTAGCATAATTATGATATCGACACTGCCAAGGATGATCTGAGGAATAACGCAGTCTATATCGCGGAACAGTCCAAAAATAAAGCTATTACCATGAATTTCGTGAATGTACTGCGTGAGAAGACGAAAATTTTGGCATCCTTCCCCGAAATCGGTTCTGTGCCAGATGACAAAGTCATGAAAAGTATGGGGTACCGATATTGGGTACACAAGGATTATCTGTTATTTTATCATTATGAACCGAAGCAGGAAACGTCGTATATCCTTGCTGTGTTTCATTCCAGACGGGATTATGCACGGGTGATGAGGAAGTTTTTGAAATAATAATGTAAAAACCGGTTGTTGGGGTGGTAGAGGCCGCAAGTTCAAGTCTTGTCACTCAGACCAAAATCGGAGGTTCAACCGAACCTCCGATTTTTCTTTATTTTACGGGCTTTTTCGGGCATTTGGGTGTTTGCACCGCCTCG
>JAFYTT010000093.1 GCA_017558715.1 Clostridia bacterium
AGAGATATGTCAACGAGGCAGCAATCGGCGCATTGACCATGGCAACAACGGATGTGGAGCGACTGAATGTCACAGGTCCCGAGCAGTATTCCACACGTGAGGCGGCGGAAAAGCTGGCGGCGGCACTTGGCAAGCCCGTCACATTCCTCGATGACGAGGGTACATGCGGTCTGCTGTCCTGCGCGGATAAATGTGTGAACGCCTTCGGTATGCCCGATAAGACCGTCGATGAAATGATCGTCATGCAGGCGGAATGGATGAAAGCGGGCGGAAGACAGCTTGATAAACCGACCCATTTCCAGGAAACGAAAGGAAATTTCTGATGAACAGCGAAAAAAGAGAGCTTCTTGTCCGCGGTGCGTTTTTACCTGCAATGCCGCTGGCACTCGATGAAAACCGAAATTTCGACGAAGCATCCCAGCGCAGATTGATCCGCTATTATCTTGCGGCAGGCGTTGACGGTGTTGCCGTCGGTGTCCATACCACGCAGTTTGAGATCCGTCTTCCCGAAATCAACCTTTTTGAGACGGTTCTGCGTGTCTGCATCGATGAAATCCATAAATATGAAACTAAGACCGGTCGTGCTGTGCTTGCGGTCGCGGGCATTTGCGGTCCGATCGAGCAAGCCGTCAAAGAAGCTGCACTGGCAAAAGAACTTGGCTATGACGCAGGTCTGCTCAGTCCCGGAGGACTTTCTGATCGGGATGAAGCATATCTGCTCGAGCGAACCTGCGCGGTTGCAGAGATTATCGATGTGGTCGGCTTCTATCTGCAGACAGCCGTCGGCGGACGCGTCTTTACTTACGACTATTGGAAGCAGCTTTGCGAGATCCCCGGTGTTGCGGCGATCAAGTGTGCCGCGTTTGATCGCTATCTCACGCTCGATGTCGCGCGTGCCGTTGCGGCAACCGGCGGACGTGTGGCTCTTTATACCGGCAACGACGATGCGATTATCGCCGACCTTCTGACGGAATACAAATGTATCATCGACGGTGAGGAAAAATCCGTGCGCTGTGTCGGCGGTCTGCTCGGACACTGGTGTGTCTGGACACATACTGCGGTACAGTATTTCCGTGCGATCCGTGATAGGAAACCGGGTGCGCCGATCGATGCAGCTTATCTGACGCTCGCCGCACAGGTCACCGATGCCAACAGCGCGTTTTTTGATACGAGAAACAACTTTGCGGGATGCATTGCAGGTGTCCATGAGGTGCTTCGCCGTCAAGGATTATTTGCCGGTATCTGGTGTCTCAATCCCGAGGAAACGCTTTCTGCGGGACAGAATGAGGAGATCGACCGTGTCTATGCCATGTACCCCGATCTCAACGATGATGCGTTTGTAAAGGAATTCCTTGCAGGCGAGGAGGCGTGATATGTCATGAACGCATCACTTGCTTCTGTAATTCGCGGTGCGGCGGAAGAAATGAAACCGCAGCTGCTTGACTGGTACCGTTATCTGCACCGTTTTCCCGAAATGGCGCACCATGAGTTTCAGACCAATGCCTATATCCGCGCAGAGCTTGATAACATGGGCATTTCCTATCTTGCGCCCAAGGACAATATCACGATTGCCGTGATCTCGGCAGATCAGCCGGGCGATACCATCGGTTACCGCTGTGACACCGATGCCCTGATGGTAGAAGAGCAGTCGGGACTACCTTTTTCCTCGGAGAATCCCGGTATCATGCATGCCTGCGGTCATGACGGACACATTGCCGTCGGACTATGCACGGCGTACCTTCTCAAAAAATATGCCGATCAATGGCAGGGAACTGCAAAGATCATTTTCCAGCCGGCAGAAGAAGGCGAGGACGGTGCTGATCGCGTCATCGCAACACATCTGGTTGATGATGTTGATCGTTTCTTCTGTCTGCACTTCTGGAGTGCGTATCCCTCAGGACATCTCTGCGCCTCCGAGGTTACGACAAGTGCCGCGGTCAATATGTACGAATTCAAGATCCACGGCAAGGGCGGACACGGCGGTATGCCGCATGTCTGTCATGATGCGCTGGTTGCGGGTGCGGAACTCGTCGGCGCCCTGCAGACGGTTGTTTCCCGTGTTCTGCCGCCGACCACCCCGTCGCTTCTGACCATCGGCGCGTTCCATGCGGGAACACAAGGCAACATCATTGCAGGAGAAGCGACCTTGCGTGGAACCTTGCGTACTGTCAATGAAGAAGACCGCAGAAAAGCGGAAGCCGCCATTGAAGCAATGGTACATCATACCGCCGCAATGCATGGCTGTACCGCGGAGATTGTGAATCGCCGATTGAGCGACGCCGTGACCAACGCACCGATCCCGACGCAGATTGCGCGCTGTGCCGCAAAAGCACTTGCGGAGCATGACGAAACGCTCTGTGTTGCCGATCAGCATACCATGATGACGGGAGACGATTTTGCCAACTACGGCAGGATCGCACCGTATGTATACGCACAGCTTGGAACGGCTGACAAAGAAAAAGGCACCGATGCACCGCTTCACAATGCAAAATACCGTCTCGATGAGGATATGCTCACCGTCGGTACAGCGTGGATGGTGCTGTGTGCCATGAATTCATAAAAGAAAATGCAATGAAATAAAAGGAGAATACCATTATGTTCAACAAATTAACCGATTGCTTTACCATGTCCAACGGTGTCAAGATTCCGTGTCTCGGCTACGGCACCTGGCAGACCCCGACCGGTGAGATCGCACGTGACAGCGTTCTCGCGGCACTCAACGCAGGCTACCGCCATATCGATACGGCGGCAGGCTACGGAAACGAAGACAGTGTCGGAGAGGGTATGCGCGCATCCGGCGTTGCAAGAGAAGACATCTTCTTAACGACCAAGCACTGGATTATGGACCGCGGCTACACAAAGACCCTCGCTGCCATCGATGCTTCCCTCAAGGCACTCGGCACCGATTACATTGACCTCTACCTCGTCCACTGGCCCTGCGTTGAAAAGTCCCACCCGAACTGGAAGGAAATCAACGCGGCAACATGGCGCGGCTTTGAAGATGCGTACAAGGCAGGCAAGCTGCGTTCCATCGGCGTTTCCAACTTCCTGCCGGAACAGATTCTCGCACTCGAGGAAACCTGCACTGTCAAGCCAATGGTCAACCAGATCGAATTCCATCCCGGTTACTATCAGCCCGAGCTGACCCGCTGGTGTATGGAGCACGGTATGGTTGTCGAAGCATGGTCTCCGCTCGGATGCGGCGCGGTTCTCGGTGATCCCACGATTGCGAAGCTGGCCGCAAAGTACGGTAAGTCCCCCGCACAGATCTGCATCCGTTTTGCTCTGCAGTACGGCGTTCTCCCGATGCCCAAGTCCACCCATGCTGACCGTATCGCGGCTAATGCCGATGTCTTTGACTTCGAGCTGACCGCAGATGATATGACCACGATCATGACGATGCCGCCGCTCGGCTACAGCACCTACCATCCGACCGAAGCACCCGCTGATACGCTGTTCGGCGGTGCGTATGACATCGACTGATCTGCCCCCGACACCCATGACGGACTCCGTATATCAATCCTCAGACTATCAGCGTTCGCGTCGTGCGTACTGCATGCAGGCGGCGTTTGAATATTTTATTGCGATTCTGGTGTCCGATGCCTATCTTGCGAAGCTCTTGACTCATATCGGTCTTGACGATTCGCTGATCGGTATCATCGCATCGTTCATCTCAGCGGCGTTTCTGTTCCAGCTGACGGCGGTCTTCTGCGTACAGCGGATCAAAAACGTCAAGCGGACAGTCATTTTCTTCAACATTCTCGGATGCCTGTTGTTTTCGGGGCTGTATCTGATCCCGTTCTTGCCGGGCTCGGTTGCATTCAAATCCGTGCTTGTCATCGTTTGCCTGCTGCTTGCTTATTTCGGCAACTATTTTGTTGCATCCATGCTGTTCAAGTGGGCAAACTCGTTTGTCGATCCGCGCAAACGCGGCGAATATTCCGCGGCAAAGGAAATGATCTCGCTTCTGTCGGGTATGGTCTTTACGTTGATCGTCGGTATGGTGATTGACCGCTTTGAAGCGCTTGACCGCCTGACCGCAGGATTTCTGTTCATTGCCTGTGCGGGACTGATTCTGTCGGTCTGCTGTCTTATCTGTCTTCTGATGGTGAAAGGCGATGTGAAAAAAGCAGAAGCGGAAACAGCGCCTGCGGAAACCGCCGCACCGCGTCATACGATGCGGCAGGTGCTTGCAAATACCCTCGGCAACCGCAGTTTTGTCAATGTTGTCATTCTGATGTCGCTTTGGAATATTGCGCAGTATCTCACGGTCGGTTTTCTCGGAACCTTCAAAACGACAGATTTGCTCTTGTCAGTCGGCTCGATCCAGTTGATCAATATCGGCAGTAATCTCGTCCGTTTTTGTATTTCCAAGCCGTTCGGACGGTATTCCGATAAAACGTCCTACGCGCGTGGTATGCAGCTTGCTATGGTGATCTCCGCACTCGGTTTTTTTGCCAATGTCTTCACGACCAAAAGTACCTGGTGGTTTATCATCATCTATACCGTTCTGCACAACGCCAGCTTTGCCGGAACGAATCAGAACTCGTACAATATCCTCTACAGCTATGTCGATGCCGACTATTTTGTCGAAGCAATGGCGATCAAAAACAGCATTGCCGGTGTGATCGGATTTGCGGCATCGCTTGTCGGTGCAAAAATTTTGTCCGCAGTACAGCATAACGGCAATGTGTTGTTTGGGATCCCTCTGTACGGACAACAGCTGTTATCTCTGCTTTCCTGTATCATGGTACTTATCTGCATTGTATTTTTGCGGCGTGTCATTGATAAACAGGCGGTAATGAAGCAATAAACAAAATGATCGCGGACGGATTTTTGAATCTGTCCGCGTTTGTCCTGACTTCAAAAATTATTTACAAAACAATGCAGGTCAAGTGCTTGCATTGTTTTCTTTTTTATGGTACAATGATGGTATCATCAAATACAGGGGACATATACATAATGAAGAAAATTATCAATCAGACATACGATGAAGAACGTGCATTGTACGCATCGGATGGTGTGATTTGCGAGGACTGTACCTTTGCAGGACCTGCCGATGGCGAAAGTGCATTCAAGGAAAGTAAAAACCTGATCGTTCGCAGATGCGATTTCAAACTGCGCTATCCGTTCTGGCATGATACCAATGCGCAAATCGAGGATTCTGCATTTGCCGCAACCAGCCGAGCACCGTTCTGGTATTCCGATCATATCGTGATGCAGGACTGCCGCATGGAGTCGGTAAAAGCATTCCGTGAGTGCAGAGATGTGTTTTTGAAAAACTGCAACATTTCATCCGAGGAGTTCGGATGGCGGTGTCATGATGTCAAAATTGTCGGAGGCGATCTGACAAGCTCGTATTTTCTGTTCGGTTCCGAGGGAATTACGATGGAAGGCGCACATTTCGGCGGGAAATATTCTTTCCAGTACGTGAAGAATGTCGAAATCAGAAACTGCGTGCTTGATACCAAGGATGCGTTCTGGCATGCGGAAAATGTCACGGTCTATGACAGCGTAGTCAAGGGCGAGTATCTTGGCTGGTACTCCAAAAATCTGCGTCTGGTCAGATGTCAAATCTCCGGAACACAGCCGCTTTGTTATGCCGAAAATCTGGTGCTGGAGGACTGCACAATGGACGGATGTGATCTGTCCTTTGAATATGCATCGGTCACAGCTGATGTTCGCGGTGAAATCCTCAGCGTTAAGAATCCCGCATCGGGTACAATCACGGCCGACAGAATCGGTGAGATCCTGTTTGATGCATATCGCCGTGATACGGAATGTACGATCGTGGAACGCGAAAAACAGGCGTAAATACATAGGGCAATAGAAAATCCGCTCCTGCGATGGATTACCATGCAATGGTTCTGCCATCGTCGGAGCGGATTGTTTTGCTGTTTGACAGAGTTTGGTACAGATCAGTCGGCTGCTGCCTGAATGGTAAGAACCTCGCGGGAGGACCGGATGACATCTTCTGTGTTGATCAGGAGATCGGTTTCACCGTTGATTTCGCGGACAAATTCACCAAGTCCCGTGACGTTGTAGGACTTCAGTTCCATCGGCGTGAAGCCCTTGCTGCCTTGCAGTGCGACCTGCAGAAGAACGGCGGAGTCGGCATCGATGCCGGCAGTGCCCGCACCTTTCATTTTGTATTCAGCAACACCGCGGGTACCCCAGAATGTCATGCGCCAGTAGGTTTCCAGCGAGAAACCGCAGCTGGCAGGAGCCGCATACGATACGTCCGCCATAAATCCGGCACCGTTATCCAGTTCTGCCATAAACTGTCCGCAGTCGCGGAAATCGGGTTCTTCTGTGGCAAAGTGGTTCCATGTGCGTGCCGCAGTGACATTTTTGATGCCCATACCGGTGATGAAACGCACCAGATCGACGCCGTGGATGGCGATATCATTGATCGTACCGCCATGCTGTCCGGGTGCAAAATACCACATCGGACGACTGCCGTACTGCAGAGGATGCTGTGCGGTCATGTTGATGCATCCGATTTCGCCGAGTGTTCCGTCGGCAATCATTTCGCGGAGATTGCGGATGCCCTGAGAGAACCGCAGTGTCAGATAACATCCGACTTTGAGATTTTTCGCGGAGGCAAGCGCTTCGATTTCATCGATTTCCGCAAGAGAGGTGCAGACGGGTTTGTCCGCATAAACATGCTTTCCGGCACGAAGTGCTGCGATTGCTTCGCCGCCGCGTTCTCCGAAGGAACCGCCGAGACAGACCGCATCGACACGCGGATCGTTCAGTACCGATTCCAGCGTCGGATAATTGAACGCAAGTCCGAGTCCGTCGGCAAGCGCCCGTCCTTCTTCGGTATCCTCCCATGCGCCGAGTACGGTAATATTCGGATCAGCCATGGCTTCCTGATAAATCGCGCCTGTGTGGCGGTGTTTGAAGCCGACAAATGCAAGATTCATAGACAATTCTCCTGTTTTGATTTCCGTGACGTGTCGTACATCACGCTGTTTTTCTTGATATCATGGACTCTATAAGATGACAATAGCGATTTTGGGATCGGATTACTTTATAACGAACGCAATACCTCAAACATCGCGGCAAGATTTTCAACCGGGGTGTTTGCCTGAATGTTGTGGATGCCGTTGAAGACATATCCGCCGCCTTCCCCGAAGATGGCACAGCGTTCCTTGACCTGCTCGCGTACCTGCTCGGGTGTACCGAACGGAAGCAGCTTCTGTGTGTCAACACCGCCGCCCCAGAAGACGATGTCACGCCCGTACTTTTGCTTGATGTGTTTCGGGTCCATGCCGACAGCCGAGCACTGTACAGGATTGAGAATGTCAAATCCGGCTTCAATCAGCAGCGGAATGAACGGCTCGATTGCGCCGCAGCTGTGCTTGAGCGTCTTCCATTTGGTGTTTTCGTGAATCCAGTTGTTGACGCGCTGATAATACGGCATGTACAGCGAACGGAAGGTATCGGCAGAACAGAACGTACTGCTCTGTGTACCGAAGTCGGTGCCGCAGATGAAGATGACGTCGATCTTGTCACCAGCAATCGCATTCAGCTTCTGCAGATTGACAAGCGCAATTTCTGTCTGGCGGTCAAAAATCTCGGCGACATAATCCTGACGGATGACCGTGGAGATATACCATTCTTCCATGTCGCGAATACCCTTCGGATATTTCAGATTGACAGCGGGAACCTGTGCAATGTCACCGAGTGCCGTTCCGCCGAAGTTGACGGTAACCGCACGGCCCGAACCCTGTACCTTTGTCAGGTCTTCCGCAAATTCCGCAAGCACCTTGTCGGAGGTGTAGCCGAATTCCTCGAGGTTGTCCTCTACGTTGAGTTCATCCTCGTCGAATTCTTCCTGACGGACGAGAGCATCGAAATAATAACCGTCTCGGGGCATTTTACCGCTTGCCGGTGCTGTGGTATCGCCGCAGGGGTAGATGTAGTGGCTGCCATCTGCGTCCTCCGTTGTCACAAAATCGCGCGGAACGAGCACCTCGAGCCCACTGTCGAGCCGCCATTCCTTCCAGCCGGTGTTTTCAAAGCCGAACATGGTCGTTCTGCCGCTGACGCCGTCGACATCGATTCCGAGCACCTGCTTCAGGTCTTCTTCCATCTCACCGAGCATCTGAAACGGTTCGATTACCTTGACAGGATGACGGTCAAGACCGTAATATTCTCTGAGCGCCGTAACGGTGCTGACATGCATGCCGGAGCATGGATGGCTGCCGAAATCCACGGGGATACGGTCGGGCTGAATGTGGTTGAGTGCGTCAAGAACGCGTTTTTTCGATGACATATCAATTCCTCCAAAATATGGTGTGTACGCGTATACACAAAATCATGTAAAAAAATTATAACAAATTTTGCGTGTATTGTCAATAATAAACACATATAAACCCTTGACAAACCGTGGGAAATGTTGTAATATTATCAAAAGAACCGTAGGGTCTTTTTGTTTTCATACAGATGACTCTGTACCTGCGCGTACCGTATTTGAGCGATTGGGAGGGAATGATCCATGCAGCAACTGAAATTTGTCATTTTTTCGGATTTTCACTATAAAAAAGGAATGTATGCATCGACAGTTGATCACTTGAAGCAGATCCTTGCCCGTGCGGCAGATGTCGGTGCATCGTTTGTCATCCATTGCGGCGACTTCTGCAACGATTACAGCGGCTCGCCGGAGCTGATCCATGCATACCTTCAAAATGCGCATGGACTTGCCGTATACGGTGTTTACGGAAACCATGAGCTGGAATCCCCTGCAAACAGCATGCAGGTTGTTACACCGCTGCTCAATAACCGCGAGGTTGTCTGGGGGACTGCGGACGGTACCATCGGAGACGGCAGTATTGCATACTATTATACCGATATCGGCAAATTCCGTCTGATCGGTCTGGATACCAATTATTCCTTGACCCCCGAAGAAACATGGCAGCATAATACCACCGGCAGCTGGGGACCTCCGAGTGCCAACCACCGTGCCAACAGTCTGGGTGATGACCAGCTTGCTTGGTTGAGAGTGGTGCTTGACAATGCTGCGGAAAAGGGGCTGCACTGTATGCTGTTCAGCCACGGTTCGTTCTGTCCGCACTGGCGTCCCGAAGCGGATACGGAAGCGGTCAACGCACTTTGCGCTGCGGTCAATGAACGATGTCCGGGAACGGTCGTTGCCATGTGGAACGGGCATTATCATACCAATCATCATTATGCGGAGAATGGAATTCTGTACTGGGATGTCAACACGACCATCAACGGCGAATGGATTCCCGAACGTGTCCCGCACTATACCGATGGTCAGACCTTTGACTACGCGGAATACGATGAAAACGGTACGGAAACAAAGCGGTTTGCACGGAATCTGACAGAGTTATGGATGTCGCCGAATACCTGGTATTTCTGTGATCCTTTGAGCGCGGTTGTTACGGTGACGGAAGACGGGCATATCTGTGTGGAGGGCAGTGAAACGACATGGATGTACGGTGTTTTGCCGGCGGCGCGTCCACAGGGATTTGGGTGTGAACCGAAAATTTCAGACTTTGCGGGCAAGATTTTTTCAAAAAAGGAACGATGATATACCGACAGAGAACGATCGCATGGAAGGATGCGGTCGTTCTTTATTTATCGGGGATTCCTGTTTGGAAATGTAAAAAAATAGAAAATTATGCGGAAAAGGTCTTGAAGGAGCGCTGTTATTTGGTGTATAATTATCTTTATACAATATGGTTTTCTGTGTCTTTCAAAAACAAAGACAGATACCGAATCCCGTTTCCCGATCGCGGAAATAGAGACAAAAGAAATCCATCTGAAAGAGATGGTCTGATAAAAGAGGTTAAACATGAAGATGCAGTATTTCCCCGGCTGTACCTTAAAAAATAAAGCAAAACAGCTGGATATCTATGCAAGACAGTGCGCCGAGGTACTCGGTGTCACACTGGAAGAACCGAAGGAATGGCAGTGCTGCGGCGGTGCGTTTACATCATCGTCTGACGAGATCGCAACGAAGCTGTCGTCTGTCCGTCTGCTGAAAACGGCGGCGGAGCAGGGGGAGGCACTCGTGACCGTCTGCTCGGCATGTCATAACGTGGTCAAGCAGACCAATTACGCCATGCAGCATGACTCCGTGTTTGCCGACCGTGTCAACCGCTATTTCGCACAGGAAAACGCCGCGCCTTATGCTGGAGATGCACAGGTATACCATTATCTGGAGCTTCTGCGCGATGTCATTGGCTTTGATAAGGTTGCACAAGCAGTCAAGGCTCCCTTGAAGGGCAAAAAGATCGCCGCGTATTACGGCTGTCTCCTGCTCCGTCCGTCAAAGGTTATCGCCATGGACGACCCCGAAAATCCGCGCATCATAGAAGAGCTGATTCGTGCGATGGGTGCCGAACCCGTTATCTGGGCACGGCGCAACGAATGCTGCGGCGGTTACGTGACCGCAGTATCCCCCGAACAGGCGGAAAAGAACAGCAGAAAGCTCTGCGATAACGCCATTGCCTGCGGCGCGGAGATGATCGTGACCGCATGTCCCCTGTGTAAGTACAATCTCGAACGTCAGGGCTGCCCGATTCCCGTCGTCTATCTCACGGAACTGCTTGCAGAAGCGTTCGGTGTTACGGAGGTACAAGCATGAGCCATCAGAAGAATAACCTCCGCGAGGAAATTTTAAGAATCAGCGGCGTCAATGTGAAAAAGTGCATGAAGTGCGGAAAATGCTCCGCCTCCTGCCCGTCCTATGACGAAATGGAATTCCATCCGCATCAGTTTGTATCCATGATCGATGAAGGCAATATCGAACCGCTGCTGAACTCGGAATCGCTCTACCACTGCCTGTCCTGCTTTGCCTGTGCCGAACGCTGCCCGCGCGGTGTGGAACCCGCAAAGCTCATCGATGCCGTCCGTGTCACCGCGACAAGACGTCAGGGCGGCGACCGCATCAAGCCGGAGGATATCCCCTGCATCCTTGACGAAAACACACCCGGTCAACTCTTAATGACCGCTTTCCGAAAGTATAAGAAGTAAGAATAGGAGACGTCTGAAAATAAAATTTTCAGACAGGTTTTGTGACTCTGTTTTGGTTATAAACCAAAACTTTGCTTCGCAAACCGAGTCCCAATTCCCGTGAAAGGAAACTTTCGCCCGGCGAAAGTTATGGATTATCATATGCAAAGAATCGGCGTATTTGTATGTCACTGCGGCACGAACATCGCAGGAACTGTGGATGTTCACGCGGTCGCAGAGGCATTGAAAGCAGAAAACGGTGTGATCTTTTCCACCGATTACCCCTATATGTGCTCCCAGGCGGGACAGGATATCATCAAGAACGCGAT
>JAFYTT010000094.1 GCA_017558715.1 Clostridia bacterium
CTGGCACCGAAGATCTTGTCTTCCATCATGGAGTGCAGAGCATCTTTGACGTCGTCTCTGGTTTCGCAGATCAGAACGCCCTTGCCGAGTGCCAGACCGTCAGCCTTGACGACGATCGGAATCGGACAGGTTTCTGCATATGCCAGCGCGGATTCGATGTCGGTGAAGACTTCGTACGCTGCGGTCGGAATGTTGTATTTTTTCATTAAGTTCTTGGAGAAGACCTTGGAGCCTTCGATGATCGCCGCGTTTGCATGCGGACCGAAGCAGGGAATGCCGATATTCTCCAGCGCATCGACACAGCCGAGCACCAGAGGATCGTCCGGTGCAACGACAGCGAAGTCAATGGCGTTGTTCTTTGCGTATTCGACGATGGCGTCGATGTCCTTTGCACCGATGTTGACGCATTCCGCATCAGCAGCAATACCGCCGTTGCCGGGGAGTGCGACAATTTCGGTGATCTCGGGATTCTTTTTTAAGGATTTGATGATGGCGTGTTCACGTCCGCCGCCACCGACAACCATAATTTTCATGTATAACTCCTTTGGTGGGGTTGTTATTTCTGGAAAGTCTACACGCGGCATTTTTGTTGCGCGTAGGGCGGGGCTTGCTCCCGCCGCAGTGGGTGAACAACCTGATATGAACGGAAAATATTTGATAAAAACAGCTGTTTTTATGTGTTTTTATTATCAAATTTCTTTGTTTCGGCGGGAGCAAGCCCCCGCCCTACGCGGTCATTGAAGCCGTCGGCTCCTATTTCAACCGAGGAAGTTCACCTTGCACGAAATTTCTTATATTAGTGGTGGAACAGTCTCATACCGGTGAATGCCATGACCATGTCGTTCTTGTCGCATTCTGCGATGACCAGATCGTCACGGATGGAGCCGCCGGGTTCTGCAACGTACTTGACACCGGATGCATAAGCACGCTTGATGTTGTCCGCAAACGGGAAGAATGCGTCGGATGCGAGAGCGACATCCTTGAAGGTGTCAAGCCATGCACGCTTTTCTTCAGCGGTCAGCGGAGCGGGCTGTTCGGTGAAGTAGCCCTGCCAGATGCCGTCAGCGCAGACATCCTCTTCGTTGCCGTTGATGTAGCCGTCGATGACGTTGTCGCGTTCGGGGCGCTTCATTTCGGGCAGGAATGGCAGTGCGAGTGTCTTCGGATGCTGGCGGAGCAGCCAGGTATCTGCCTTGCCGCCTGCGAGTCTGGTGCAATGGACGCGAGACTGCTGACCTGCACCGACACCGATTGCCTGTCCGTCATATGCAAAGCAGACGGAGTTGGACTGCGTGTACTTGAGGGTAATGAGCGCAACGATCAGGTCGCGCTTTGCGGACTGGGGCAGTTCCTTGTTTGCGGTTACGATGTTTTCAAACAGGTGCTCGCCGATCTTGAATTCGTTTCTGCCCTGCTCGAAGGTGATGCCGAAGACATCCTTGGTTTCGATGGGAGCGGGCTTGTATTCGGGATCGATTTCTACGATGTTGTATGCGCCCTTCTTTTTGGTCTTGAGAATTTCCAGCGCTTCGGGTTCGTAGCCGGGAGCGATGATACCGTCGGAAACTTCACGTGCGAGGAGCTTTGCGGTGGTGACGTCGCAAACGTCAGAAAGTGCAACCCAGTCGCCGAAAGAGCAGAGTCTGTCGGTACCGCGTGCACGGACATATGCACATGCGAGCGGGGATTCGTCCAGACCTTCGATGTCTTCAACGAAGCAAGCCTTCTTGAGTGCATCGGACAGCGGCAGACCGACAGCTGCGGAGGTCGGGGAAACGTGCTTGAAGGAGGTTGCTGCGGGCAGACCGAGTGCTTCCTTCAGCTCCTTGACCAGCTGCCAGGAGTTGAACGCATCGAGGAAGTTGATGTAGCCGGGACGACCGTTGAGGACGGTGATCGGAAGCTCGCCGTTGTCACGCATGAAAATGCGGGAAGGCTTCTGGTTGGGGTTACAGCCGTATTTCAGTTCAAATTCGTTCATTTATTGATTTCCTTTCGTTTATTCGTCAGTTTGTACTGCCGTATCGACGGATAAGATTTTCGTATCTGCCGCGGAAGTGATAGCTTATACCGTTCTTGTTTTCTCCGATGATATCCAGTCCGAGATGTATGAGAATGGCGATGGATTTTTCGTTTTTCTTATTTGCATAGGCTTCGACAAATTCGGTGTTTTGGGGAAGTGTCTTTACAAGATAATGGTATAGTTCTTCAAACATTCCGATGCCCTGATATTGTGCACGGAACTGGATTTCCTCCATCATGAAAATGCCATCATTGACATAATACTGAAAATAACCGATGATTTCATCGTTGTCATAAAGCAGAAGAATCTGTCTTGGGGCTTTTTCAAGTGCCGGCTTGATGCAGGACATCCACATCGAAAAATCTTCGTCATATGAATTTCCTGTCGGCGCGATACGGCTCATGTTGGAATGGAGAATTTCAAACAGTATCGGTAAAACAGAATCGCTGTCTGGTTTTTGTAGAGGAACGATTCTCATACGTTCTTGTTGACGATTCTGGTATCGGTCTCGCCGGTTGCCAGATCAATGTAGCGGACAAACAAAGAAACCTTGTTGTCAGCGTTGAGGTTGGTCCAGATGAGATCCGTCAGTGCGTCGATATCGCAGTCGGGAAGCTCGAGGGTCTTGGGCTCGCCTTCGAAGGAGGGCAGGGGATTGCCGTCGCAGTTGTAGGTGTGGATGAACTTTGCGCGGCCTGCGATCGGGTTGGAGTACGCATAAGTGAAGCGCTCGCAGGAGGAATCGTCGCCTTCCGCACTCTTGAGGATGGACATGGCGTAGTTCATGTCGCCGTTTTCGTGGTGGATGATACCGGAGATACGGGGCGTGAAGTTGGGCTTGTCATCTTCGAATTCACGGGTGCGCAGAGCCTGCTCAAAGGTCATCTGCTTGTCCATCAGATCGTAAATGGTATCGGTCTGATCACCGTTGGTGACGATGGTCTTGTTGCCGAGCACGCGGACGGGATAGTAGATGATGAGGTGGGGATCGACCATCTTGGACTCGTCAA
>JAFYTT010000095.1 GCA_017558715.1 Clostridia bacterium
GTGACAAGGCACTCGCAAGCGAAACCTATAAGGCTGCTGTCAAGAAGATTGACAAGGCTGTCGCTAAGGGTATTCTTCACAAGAACAACGCTGCAAGAAAGAAGAGCCAGTTTACCGCAAAGCTCAACGCTCTCGCGTAAGTTTTTCTGTGCTTGTTTTATCACCGCAAACAAAGATCGCCAATCGGCGGTCTTTTTGTTTTTCGGTGCCCTGTTCACAATCAAAATCATTTATGCGGTTGTTCATATGGTCATCTTTGATTTTCCCTAAATTATCACATTGAATTAACACATCATTCATGATTTGGGTGTATAATAATAAGTAATTCAATTTCAAATTCATAGATTTTCAGAAAGGAACATATCGGTGCTTCGCTTAAAGAACATTACCAAAACGTATACCGTCGGTGATACGGCAGTACAGGCGCTGGACGGTGTCTCCATCGACTTCCGCCCGCATGAATTTGTTTCCATTCTCGGTCCGTCCGGCTGCGGTAAGACAACGATGCTCAACATCATCGGCGGTCTTGACCAGTACACAAGCGGTGATCTCGTCATCTCCGGCCGCTCCACCAAGGAATTCCGCGACAGCGACTGGGATACCTACCGCAATCACTCCGTCGGCTTTGTCTTCCAGAGCTACAACCTCATTCCCCATCAGACGGTACTTTCCAACGTCGAGCTTGCGCTGACCCTCTCGGGTGTCTCCAAGGCAGAACGCCGCCGCCGTGCCATCACCGCACTGGAACGTGTCGGTCTCGGTGATCAGCTGAAAAAGAAGCCGAACCAGATGTCGGGCGGTCAGATGCAGCGTGTTGCGATCGCGCGAGCACTTGTCAACGATCCCGAAATTCTGTTAGCCGACGAGCCGACCGGTGCGCTGGACTCCGAAACCAGTGTGCAGATCATGGACATTCTGCGTGAGATCTCCGCGGAAAAGTTGATTATCATGGTCACGCACAACCCCGAGCTTGCAGAACAGTATTCCTCCCGTATCATCCGACTGCTCGACGGACGCATGATCGGCGATACCGCTCCCTACAACGCCGATGAAGATCATGCGGCAGCACCCGCCGTCTCCGCCAAGAAGCGCGACAAAAAGCCCTCCATGAGCTTTGGCACCGCCCTTTCTCTGTCGATGAACAATCTGATGACCAAGCGCGGCAGAACCGTGCTGACGAGCTTTGCAGGCTCCATCGGCATCATCGGCATTGCACTGATTCTGTCGATTTCCACCGGTGTGCAGGCGTACATCGACCGCGTACAGGAAGATACGCTGTCCTCCTACCCGATCACGCTTCAGGCGGAATCCGTTGATATGACGAGCCTTGTCACCTCTCTTATGAATGTCTCCCCTGCCAATACCGCAGATGACGGTGAGGAAGCGCCCGAGGAAGACGTCACCTACGACCGCGTTTACACAAGCCCTATTCTCTATGACCTGATGAACGCCGTCAACAATGTCGATACCAATGTCAACAATTTAAGCGCCTTCCGCGAGCATCTGGAATCCAACGATGCCTTTGACGAGGTTCTGTCCACGGTCAAGTACAATTACAATGTGGATATGAACATCTATACCGAGAATCCCGACGGTGATATCATCCTCTGTGACACCGAAAAGCTGATTGCCGATGTCTACGCAATGCCGGACGAACAGCAGCAAGGTATGAGCATGGTCATGAGCAATTCCGGTGCGTTTTCGTCGATGAACACGTGGAGCGAAATGCTGCCCGGTGAGGACGGTGCACTGATCTCCGATATCTTTGAAACACAGTATGATCTGGTCTTCGGTGCATGGCCGCAGAACTATGACGAAGTCGTGCTGTTTATCTCCTCCCGCAACGAAGTCAGCGACCTGACGCTCTACACGCTGGGTCTGAAGACCTCCGAGGAAGTCCGCGAAATCGTGGAAGCGGCGTTCTATGCCGAGGACATTGCAACCGACAATCTCGCATCCTGGTCGTATGAAGAAATCTGCTCAAAGGACTTCCGCCTGCTTCTGACTGCGGATCAGTACCAGAAGAACGCAGACGGCACGTTCCGCAATCTGACCGATACCCAGACGGGTCTTGATATGCTGTACGAATCCGATAAGGCGATTCCCTTAAAGATCGTCGGTATTGCAAAGCCCGATCCCGATGCGGTTGCATCGATGATCTCCGACGGCATCGGCTACACCTCCGCGCTGACCCGCCATGTCATCGAAGCGTCCGACGACACCGAGCTTGTCCGTGCACAGCTGGACAATCCCGAAACTGACGCAATCACAGGTCTTCCCTTCAAGACCGAAGAAGCAGAAGAAATGCCTGCATCTGAGAAGACCGCTCTGGTAAAGGAATACTTCGCTTCCCTGCCTGTTGCCGAAAAAGCGGCTCTCTATACGGAAATTGCATCCATCCCGACGGAAGAGTTCTTAAACGATGCCGCATCTCAGTATCTGGCGACGATGGACCGTGCAACGCTGGAACAGATGATGATTTCCACGTATGCCGCGGAAATGGGTATGGACGATACCTCCGCCATCGAAGAATACATTGCGAAGATGGACGATGAAACGCTGTTCGGCTATGCCGCAGAAGGTGCCAAGGAACAGGCTGCCGCACAGTACGCCGCCGGTGTTCAGGCACAGCTCGGCGCACTCCCGACCGATCAGCTTGCAGCCATGCTCGACAACACACCGTACACCGAGGAGCAGTATGTTTCCTTCTTTGAAACGTATCTGCCCGCTGTCTGGTCCGACTCCACCTATGAAGACAATCTGAAGAAGATCGGCTATATCACCCTTGACAATCCGTCCTCGATTCTGCTGTACGCATCGACCTTTGAAGACAAGGACGCGATTGCCGATCTGATCAGTGCCTACAACGATTCTGTCGCAGAAGAGGACAAGATTGAGTATACCGACTATGTTGCGCTGATGATGTCCTCGATCACGACGGTCATCAATGCGATTTCCTACGTGCTGATCGCGTTTGTCGCCATTTCCCTCGTCGTTTCCTCGATCATGATCGGTATCATCACGTATATCTCCGTTCTCGAACGCACCAAGGAAATCGGTATTCTCCGTGCCATCGGTGCATCCAAGCGCGATATCTCCCGTGTCTTCAATGCGGAAACGCTCATCGTCGGCTTCGGTGCCGGTGTCATCGGTATCGGTGTGACGCTGCTTCTGATCATTCCGATCAATGCGATTGTCCATTATCTGACCGATATTATGATTCTCAATGCGTATCTGCCTCCCGTTGCCGCCGTCATTCTCGTCGGTATCTCGATGTTCTTAACATTCATCGCAGGTCTGATTCCGTCGGGTGTTGCCGCAAAGAAGGATCCTGTTGAGGCTCTTCGGTCGGAATAAAGAAAAGAAAGGTACTTTCCCGAGGGCAATTCTGTCAATCCGAGCGCAGATGGTGATCTAAATTCTGTAGGGGCGAGTGA
>JAFYTT010000096.1 GCA_017558715.1 Clostridia bacterium
CTTCTACACGGGACAGGATATGGTGGACTTCATCGAATATGCCGACCATCCGCTGCTCGGTGCGTGCTGGGACACTGGTCACGCCAACATCGAGGGACACCAGTATGACGACATCGTCGCGCTCGGTTATCATCTGCGTGCGCTGCACTTCAACGACAACCGCGGACATGGGGACGAGCACATCATGCCGTATCTCGGTACGATGAGCGTGGACGAGGTCATGTGCGGTCTGCGTGACATTGGCTACCGTGGAGACTTCACCTTTGAGTGCGATTCCTCTCTGCGCCCGGCGAACTGTTGGCAGGGAAACCGCCGCAGATGGAAGGACGAGATCATCGCCGAGCCGCCCGCCGCCATGTTTGATGCAATGGAACGCGCGCTGTATCTCTGCGGTGAGCAGATCTTGACGGCTTACGGTTATTCCGTGGAATAATGAAATAAAAATTTTGCCCGACATCGGAGTGTGTGCTCCTTTGTCGGGCGTTTTTTTATGGAACAATTCCTTCTTCATCGCTCCAGAATAATGCAATTAGTTGTTCCGTATAGGCATCGTCAATTTTGTATGCATAACTTGAAATGGGATTTACCGTAGGACGAATGACGATATCATCTTTATCTACATCATATGTTGAAAGAATTGCTCTCATTTCAGGGATTGTTGTACCGACTTCAAAAGCAAAGGTTCGGTCTGTGAAGGCATCAATCACGCTGTTTACAAGATAACATTTGTAATTGTTTTCTGCCATCTGCCAAATATAAACCGTCAATCCGCCATCCGTTGAAACATTGTAAAATTGAGGATATTTTTCCTGCAGTTGCGAATGATAAATTCTCCTCGCTGTTCTTTGTTCGTCTGTATTTGCTTCATCATGCAGAGAAGCATATGCACAGGCGGCACCGACAAGGACAAGCAAAATACATAGCATAACAATGACGTTCTTCTTCATACAATCCTGCTCCTTTGTTGATATCTTTATCATCCTCACGGAAATCACCCCGTAATTTTCGTTCCTCCCCATTCCACGACAGTGAAGCCTACGCGCTCGGGTGCGGTCGGCAGTTCATAATCGGCGACGGGAACAGCTTTGTCGAGCGGCTTATACGCCATGAAGACGCGGATGACGGTGTCGGGTGTCGGCGTGATATCGAGCTTTGCCGCATCGGTGTAGGCATCTGTCTGGAAAGCAATCAGATTGTAGGGGTTGTTCTGCATTTTCGGCAGCCAGAACACGATAAATTCGTTATATTCACGCGGGGTCAGACCAAGTGCGGGCAGATATTCTTCAAGGAACGCGGCGGTGTCCTTTCCCTCAACGCAATGCGCGTTTGAAAAGTCGTATTCCGTGTCGGAAATGCCTTCCCAGAACAGATAGGAATACTGCCGTCCGCTCGCATCGGTCAGCGTACCGTCGGGGGATGCGGTGACATGCCAGCCATCCGCACCGTAATCGGGATAGGTGACGGTCAGCTCACCTGCATAATCAAGGGCGACGTGAACTTCGGTTTCCTCAGTCGGGTAGAGATAAATAACGGGCTTGTAATCCACCTGACCCGCGGTCGGATCACAGGAAGTCAAACCGAGTACGATCAGAACAGAGAACAGAATGATCAAAAATCGCTTCATTTGATTTCACCTCAATCTTTCAGAATCGGCTCCCCATGCAGTACCGGAATTCCGCACAGATGCCATGTGTATTCAACGACATACGGCGGGACATCCTCCGGCATGAAGTCTCCTCGGATGGTATAGTGGTACAGAAGTCCGATGTATGTACCCGAGCCGCCGTCGTCTGCGCCGAAGACATTTACGCAGAAGATCGGCTTTTCGCGCATCCCCGCAACACGGACAAGGTCAACGGCGATGACGGCAAGCCAGATGCAAAGGCAGATGAGCAGGATTCTGAACCATTTTTTTGACAGCAGCTGTTTCATTGTGTATCCTCACTTTCTCTGAAAACAATGCCGGTACCGCCGATCGGTTGGTCTTCCATGAAATATTCTCGGATGGTGTCTTCGTTCGATACATAGAAGTAACGGCGCGGCGCGGTTTCTGTCTCATCGACGAAAATACACCATGCGCCTGTGTTGAGATCAATATCATGAAATCCTGTCAGTGCAACGTTACCTTCAAACAGGGCGGTTACAAGATCTCTTGCCTCATACATGGAACGGATACCTCCGAACTTTGTGAAGCTCAGAATTTCTCTGATGATCGGTTCGTATTCTGCTTCCAGCGTATCGGGCAAAATGTATTCGGCAAGGTATAAAAACGGGTAGTTATCCCATGATACGATGATACTTTGTGCGTCTTCGCCCTGCCGCTTGGTGTGATGCCACAGGATATTGCCATCCGGCAAGTTGATTTTGGTTCTTGTTCCGGGACTTGTATTATCGGGATGTGTCATGCCGGGGCGCCAACCAATGCGCACAGTAAGTTCGGGGTGCTCTGTTGGCCAGAAGCGAATGCCGAAGATTTCATTTCCGTAGTCGTCTGTTTCTTCAATGATCGTGTATTCCCATCCTTGCGGCAGCGGTGCGCGGATATCTGCATAATTCCGAATTGCTTCTGAGATGCAGGCAACCTCATAAGATGGCACATATATCTCGGTTTCCGGCACGGCTGTTGTACATGATGTAAGGGTCATTATCAGTATGCATATCCAAAGAACAAATTTTTTCATTGTCATCTCTCCTGTTATTCATGATGTCTTTGGGGAGCAGCGAAGATAACTCCCCTATTTTTCAATTTCCGTTCCTCCCCACTCGATCACGGTAAATCCGTTTCTTTCAGTTGTTGCGGGAAGGTTCGGCGCGGGAATCTCAACAAAATACTCCGATGCCTGCCAGACCATGAACACACGCAGGAGCGTATCGGGTGCGGGTGTGATGTCAAGCGGTGCGGCGGTATCGTATTCCTCCCAGACGAAGTTGATCAGATTCCAGGCGTTGTTCTGCATCTGCGGCAGCCACCAGACGATGAACTCATTGTATTCGCGCGGGGTCAAGCCGAGAGCAGAGAGGGTATCCTGCAAGAATGCCGCGGTGTCCTCACCTCTGACGCAGAAGCCCTCGGAGAAATCAGCATCCAGCGGACCGTCACCCTCCCAGAACAGATAAGAGTATTCTTTACCGTCTGCGTGATTGATGAGTGTGCCGTCGGGCGATGCCGTGACAGACCAGCCGTCGTTGTAGGCGGGATATGTAACGGTCAGATCGGTTTTGGGCAGGCGGACGGTGATGTCGGTTTTTGTTTCGGGATAGAGATAGATAATCGGTTTGTAGTAGGTGATCTCATTGGGATGCGCTTCCTCTGCAGTTCCGTCTGCATGGACGGTATAGCGGATCCATTCGGGATCTCCTGTGCAGGTGTACTGAATACCGATGTGCCAGTCGCCTTTGTCATGGTCATAGTCGGTTGCACCGAGCTGCTGATACTCCTCACCAAAGGCTTTTGCGGCAGCGGCTTCCGCGTCTGCACGGGACAGCGCACCTTCTGCCATGACAGCGGAGGACAGGATTTCCAGAATTTTCGGCTCCCATTCGGCGGCTGATGCTTCTGGGATGTCATACATCGCATAGTACATCGGCGGTTTGTCTTCCCATGTGATCATGACCGAGCGTGTTTCTCCAAGAATTTCCGTCGCCTTGATGACCCGTCCTGCATCCTCGCCGAAATCGAGGTCTTCAAAGGTTTTTCCCGTGCCGCAGGTACCGTATGCACCGACAAAGCATCCGACTCTGACGAGGATTTCAGGCGCTTCTGCGGGATACAGCTCTAACGCGATCACGTTCGATGCACCATACTTTTCCGTGTCCGGTTTGTGATATTCCCAGTCTTCGGGGACCACTACGGACAGATTAGCGTATTCATATTCGAGCCGGACTTCTGTTCCTTCATACGCCGGACGAATCTTCTCCGGATTGCTGCCCGCCGCATCGCCGCAAGCCGCAAGTGTCATCATCAAAAAGACTGCAAACAAAATACATAACAGCTTCTTCATAGTCGCATTACCTCTTTTATGTCGTGATTATGATACGGTTCGGGGATTACCCCATCATTTCCGTTCCTCCCCATTCCACAACGGTGAACCCTTCACGCGCCGTTGCTTTGGGCAGAATTTGTTCCGGGATTTCCAGTTCCGCATCCAATGCCTGCCATACCATGAACACACGAATGACGGTATCGGGCGCGGGTTCAATGTCCAGTTCTGCCGCATCGGTATAGGCAGTTGTCTGGAATGTGATCAGATTATAGGGATTGTCCTGCATCCGCGGCAGCCAGTAGACGATGAAAGCATTTGCTTCTTTTTCGGACAGTCCGAGCGCGGCTAGTGTTTCCTCCAAAAATGCGGCGGTATCTTTTCCTGCCACGCAGAAGCCGTGGGAAAGATCGTACTCCACCTCCAGCGATGCCTCCCAGAACAGGGAATCGTAGGTACGTCCGCCGTCATCGGTCAGCGTACTGTCGGGTATGGCAATAACATTCCAGCCGTCATCGGGATAGGCGGGGTACGACACGGTCAGATCGCCGTCAAGTGCAAGTCGGACATGGATATCGGTTTTTTCTTCGGGGTACAGATAGATGACGGGTTTTTCGGCACGGGCGTGATTGGTATTGTCCACGAACCAATCCGCAACGTAGTCGTGGAAGACCAGTCCGAGAATCGTCAGAATGATGAGAAAAATCAGCATGGTGGTGAAAAAGGTTTTCATAATCAAGTCTCCTTTCCTTCCTTGATGTCATAGGTTTTCGTTACGGTTTTTCCGTCGGCGGAAACCTCGTAGGTGTACCAGAGCCGGAATCCGGTGTTCTTTTTGATGTGGATTTCGACAACCCACACACAGCGCTCCATGTCGTACTCCGGAAGGATGCGGGTACCTTCGTCCTCTGTATATCCTGTCAGCAGGACGGCGGTTGATGCACGGATGACATCGCCGCCAAGCTGTGCCGATGCGAGAATCTGCATGACAATACCGTAATATTCTTTTCGTTGTTCGTCATCCAGTGACAGTTCTGCAAGATATTCTCCGGGCGCGTCGTGAAAGCAGTAGAGGGATGGCTCATTTCCGTCCCACGCATAGGAGGTGACCTTGTTTCCGCCTGCAAGCGTGATCTGCTCGGTAGTAAGACCTGTGCCGCAGACGCCGAAGCCTTTTGTGATGCGGACAACCGTATCTGCGGTTGGGTCGTCCTCGGGGTAAAAGCAGATACCGCCGTCAGGAGTTTCGTCTGCGTTTTCGTCAATCAGATTCCATGCCCAGTTCTCAGGCAGGGAAAGGACGATGGAGGCATTGCCCTCCTGCCATTCGGCACTTTGCATCAGTGTGGGTGTCGGAACATCCGCGGCGGTACAGGCGGTGAGCCACATCAGACACAGAACGGTAAGAAACATACGTCGTATCATCGAAACACTCCTTTCTGTGCAGAAAAACTGCTGTTACCTATATAGACGCAAAAAATCGAAAAATGTTCCGTGTTTTTGAAAATTTGTTGAAAAATTTTTCAAATAAGAGAAAAAGGCATGATCTGTCATGGGGAACAGAACATGCCTTTGCAATAATCAAGGAACAAGGTAATATGAATTACAGATCACCCGTGGTGGAATCATCGAAATCGGATGCAGATGCGGCGGGCTTATCCACACAGAACCGCAAGAGACGCGAGAGGATGTAGAGCACATACGAAAGCTCAACGGCGATGCCGAGATAGCCTTCTGCTAATACGATCTTCCCGGCACCGAGCAGGACAGCGTCGGAAATACCGTGCGTCAGTCCGAGCAGAACCGCGAGAAATGCGATGGGGAAATACAGACGTGAGGTGACAATATCCAGCGAGCGGCGCACTTCGCAGATGGCGAACAGCGTCAGCGCAAGCATGGTGAGAATCCGCATGATCTTAATGGGACTGTTGAATGCGATCGATGCATCAAAGTAGGCATGGAGCGCAAACATGATGAGCCAGATCACAACCATCGTCTCAAAGAACGGCTGAGAGGGCTTGAGATTACCGCGCGCTGTTTTCAGAAAGCTGATAGCAGCGGGAATGGCAAACAGCATCAGGCACAGCGTGAAGACGGCACTTGCCATTGTCACGGCGGCAGTCTGCGGACGACCGATCAGCGGACCGATGGCATCCCAGTTTGCGGAACCGACGTCATAGATGAGAAAGAAATCGTATGCAAACAGCAGAAATCCGCAGAACATCGATGCGAATAAGGTGAACTGAGAAATCGGCGCATCCTTGTCTGCCGCGGGATTGTCACAGAACTTCTGCAGACCTGCTGTACAGACGGCGATGGCGCAGAGGACGATCACAATGTGCAGAATGGTCGGGAGCGGTGTGCCTTGCATGTACATTTCAATGCCGGGTTCCAAAGAACCGAGGGAGATCACCGTGCGCAGAACGGCAAGCAGCAGTCCTGCGGCGGCGGAAAAGGCGGTATAGCCGAGAATGTGTTTTTTCGTCAGGGTTTTCATGGTGATTGTTGTTTCTATCCTTTTATTCTTCGGTCCATGCAAGAGCAGCCTTCTTATAGGCATCGAGCTTTGCGGCAGAGATTTCTGCGGTTTCGCCGGAAACAAGGAAATAGATCTTGATCTTCGGTTCGGTGCCGGATGGACGGATGACGATGGTGTCACCGGCTGCTGTTACAAAGGACAGAACGTCGGAGGATTCCATACCGGTTTCGGTTTCTGCACCGCTTGTGTTGTCGACAACGCGGCCTGCCTTGTAGTCGATGAAGCGGACGACATCATACCCGCCGAGCTCCTTGGGCGGATTTTCGCGCAGGGACTTCATCAGCGCCTTCATGTTTTCAAGACCCTGCAGACCCTTCATATAAATGTTGGAAACGCCGTCGGAATAGAAACCGTACTTTGCGTACATTTCATCCATCGCATCGATGAGCGTCATGTGCTTGGTATCGTAGTAAGCTGCCATTTCGACGATGAGCATCGTGGTGACGACGGCATCCTTGTCCTTGGCATAATCGCCGCGGAGATAACCGTAGCTTTCTTCAAAGCCAAGCAGATAACCGTCGGTATTGCCGCGCTTTTGCTCGGAGAGGATCTTCTCGCCGATGAACTTGAAGCCGGTGTACGTCTGGAACATAGTGACACCGTTTGCTTCACAGACCTTGGTTGCCATTTCCGTGGAAACGATAGACTTGATCGCATACGCCTCTTTGGGGAGCTTGTTCTGGCGCTTGAGAGAGGTGATGATATAATCGAGGAGCAGAACGCCCATCTGGTTGCCGGTCAGACAGTGGAACTTGCCGTCCTTGCCTTTGGCCATAACGCCGACACGGTCAGCATCGGGGTCAGTCGCAATGATCAGATCGGAGCCGACTTCGTTTGCCTTTGCAATGCCCAGTTCAAAAACCTCGGGATATTCGGGATTCGGGAACGCAACCGTCGGGAAGCTGCCGTCGATGACCATCTGTTCATCAACCGTATAGAGCTTCTTGACACCGATGCGGGAGAGAATCTCGGGAACGAGCTTGTGACCCGTACCGTGGAGCGGTGTATAAATGATAGAAAGTGCGTCAGCAGCTTCTTTGACAACGGCGGGATCGACGAGCTGTGCTTCGACCTTGGCAAGATAGCTCTGATCGAGCGCATCACCGACGATTTCGCAAAGACCGGACGCGATGGCATCGGAAAGCGGCATGCGCTTGACACCGGTGAAGATATCGGTTGCGTCGATGGAAGCGGAAACAACATTCGCCTGCTCGGGAGCCAGCTGTGCGCCGTCTTCCCAGTATGCCTTGTAGCCGTTGTATTCCTTGGGGTTATGGGATGCGGTAATGTTGATGCCGGCGATGCAGTTCAGAGCACCGATGGCATAGGAGAGAACGGGTGTGGGACGGAGCGCATCAAACAGATAAACCTTAATGCCGTTTGCGCAGAGAACTTCGGCGGAAACCTCGGCAAAGGTGCGCGCGTTGATACGGCAGTCATGTGCAATGACGACACCGCGCTTCATGGCTTCCTCGCCCTTGCCGCAGATGAGCGTTGCCATACCCTGCGTTGCATGTGCGACAGTATAGACGTTCATGGCGTTGGTGCCGGCATTCATCGTGCCGCGCAGACCTGCGGTGCCGAAGGAAAGATAGGAAATGAAACGCTGCTTGATTTCTTCGTCGTTGTCGGCGATAGCGAGAAGTTCTGCTTTGGTTTCAGCGTCAACGGAGGATTCGGAGAGCCAACGCTCATAGGATGCCTTGTAATCGATTGCAGACATAGCGGTAAAATCCTTTCGTTATGAAAAATTGAAATCGGTATTTGTGACGGTTATGCGTTTTCAAGCGCCTGCTTGAGTGCGATGGAAAGCTGGTCGGGGCAGGAGGTGGACTTCGGTCCGCACTTGATGCCGGAGAGACGGCGGATGGCTTCTTCTGCGGTCATGCCGGCAACGAGTGCAGCAACGCCCTGGGTATTGCCGGAGCAGCCGCCTGCAAATTTGACTTCTTTGATGACGTTGTCTTCAAGCGTAATGCGGATGGCACGTGCACAGGTGCCGCGGGTGGTATATTCAATGATTTTTTCCATGGTGGGAATCCTTTCCTTTTATTATAAATAGATACACCAATATTATATCACATCTTTTGCGAAAAGTACATAGCGAAAAAGGAAAAAATTACAGTATTTTTCGCAGAAAATGCGTTATGTGCACAATGCACAAAATACATGGGGATTTATTGTTGAAATTTGTTTTGCGAAATTGGTGAGAAATTTTGCAAAAAGACTTGCAAAAAAGGAGAAAGTAGTGTATAATATATACTGCTTGATGTGCGATGAAGCGGGAGGTGGCTGAGAGGCTTCCGAGAGGAAACCGAATCAGGGAATTTCCGCAGAGTATGTCCGATATTTAACCGGGCGACAGCAACAGCTGAACAAATATAGACCTCCGATTGGATTTTTTTATTACTGACGGTGAAACACCCGGCTCGGTGATAAGAGCAAGATGGCGGCCTGACCCGGAACCTTTTCGTGAAAGACGGTGCACATGCGAACCGTACCTCACAAAAAAGTTCCGTTTTTTGAAGAAGGGCGTGAAACACCCGGAATCGTGTTCAGTAAAAATCAAACGCGTGTGAGCATTACGCAGGCAAGCAGCGTACACACCGCGGTGCCGTCGTTTAAAACCAATCATTTTAAAAGGAGGCAAACCAAAGTGGCAGCAAGCGAAAAGATCAGAATCAGACTGAAGTCCTACGATCACACTCTCGTCGATCAGGCAGCAGAAAAGATCGTTGAATGTGCAAAGAGAAACGGTGCATCCGTTTCCGGTCCGATCCCGCTCCCTACCGAGCGCGAAATCGTTACCATTCTTCGTGCAGTCCATAAGTACAAGGACTCCCGCGAACAGTTTGAACTGAGAACCCACAAGAGACTGATTGATGTTATCAAGCCGTCCAAGAAGGCGATTGAAGCAATCACGACGCTCGAGCTCCCCGCAGGAGTTGAAATCGAAGTTAAGCTGTAATCCGATCGGCTTAGCGGAGAACACGTTGGTCATGTTGGCACACCAGAAAGTGTCAACCAATAACTCAACAGGAGGAAACAAAAATGAAAAAAGCAATTATCGGTAAGAAGCTCGGTATGACGCAGGTTTTCGATGAAAACGGCAACGTCATCCCGGTAACCCTCATCGAAGCAGGTCCCTGTGTCGTTGTTCAGAAGAAGACCGTTGAAAATGACGGCTACGATGCAGTCCAGCTCGGTTTCGAGGACGCAAAGGCAAAGCACCTGACGAAGGCTGACATGGGTCACTTCGCAAAGGCAAATGTCCCCTACAAGAAGCACCTCAAGGAATTCCGCCTTGATGACTGCGGCGCAATGAACGTCGGTGACGTTATCGGTGCTGCTGTATTTGAAGCAGGCGAAAGAGTTGACGTAACCGGCGTCTCCAAGGGTCACGGTTACTGCGGTGTCGTTAAGAGATGGGGTCAGCACATGATGAGAATGACTCACGGTAACGGTCCGGTCCACCGCCACATCGGTTCTGTCGGTATGAACTCCACACCGTCCAGAATCTTCAAGAACAAGCACATGCCCGGTCACTGGGGTCATGAACAGGTTACTGTCCTGAACCTCGACGTTGTCCGCGTAGACGCAGAAAACAACCTGATCGCAGTCAAGGGTGCAATCCCGGGCGCGAAGAACGGTATCGTTTTCATCCGCAATACCGTCAAAGCATAATCGGAAGGAGGAAATTAACAATGGCTAATATCAAAGTTCTCAACATGGCCGGCGCAGAAGTCGGTACCATGGAACTGAATGACGCTGTATTTGGTGTAGAAATCAACAGCGCTGTTCTTCACGCAGCAGTCAGAGCATTCCTTCTGAACCAGAGACAGGGTACTCAGTCCACCCTGACAAGAGCAGAAGTTTCCGGCGGCGGCATCAAGCCGTGGAAGCAGAAGGGTACCGGCAGAGCAAGACAGGGTTCCACCCGTTCTCCTCAGTGGACACACGGTGGTATCGCACTGGGTCCGAAGCCGAGAACCTACCGCGTTGACCTCAACAAGAAGACCAAGAGAGCAGCAATGCAGTCCGCTCTGTCTTCCAAGGTCGCTGGTGGTGAAATGGTCGTTATCGATGCGATCACCGCTACCGAATACAAGACGAAGGTTATGGCCGACATGCTGAAGGCTGTAGGCTTCCAGAAGAAGGCACTCGTCGTTCTCGATGAGAAGAACGATTGCGTATACAAGAGCTTGTCCAACATCGCAGGCGTTAAGATTGCTTACGTCAACACCCTGAATGTTTACGACATTCTCAACTGCAATCTCTTCGTCGTAGCGAAGGGTGCTGCAGAAAAGATGCAGGAGGTATACGCATAATGAAAGCTGTTCAGGACATTATCGTAAGACCCGTCATCACCGAAAACTCCATGATGATGATCGAAGCTAAGAAGTACGTCTTCGAAGTTGCAAAGGATGCAACCAAGCCCGAGATCGCAAAGGCAGTTGCTGAGATGTTCGGAGTCGAAGTTGACTGTGTCAACACCATTAACATGAAGAAGAAGCCGAAGAGAATGGGTTATAACCGCGGTTATACCAAGGCTTGGAAGAAGGCAATCGTTACCCTGAAGGCTGATTCCAAGACCATCGAGTTCTTCGACGGCATGATGTAATTCGGAGGGAGTGTAAAGAATGCCTACCATTAAGTATAAGCCCACTACTCCGGCGAGAAGAAACATGTCGGTTCCGAGCTTCGAAGAAATCACGAAGTTCACCCCCGAGAAGTCTCTCGTTCAGATCAAGAAGAAGCACGCCGGACGTAACAACTACGGTAAGATCACCGTCCGTCACCATGGCGGCGGCAACAAGCAGAAGTACAGAAATATCGACTTCAAGCGCCATACTCTCGATGTTCCCGCAAAGGTCATCGGTATCGAATATGACCCCAACAGAACCGCTTATATCGCACTCATCCAGTATGAGGACGGCACCAAGAAGTATATCATCGCTCCGCAGGGTCTGACCGCAGGCGATACCGTATACGCAGGTGCAGGCGCAGATATCAAGCCCGGCAACACCCTGCCGATCGAAAACATTCCTGTCGGTACGTTCATCTACAACATCGAACTGTATCCCGGCAAGGGCGGTCAGCTCGTTCGCTCCGCAGGCTGCGCAGCACAGCTGATGGCTAAGGAAAACGGCATGGCACAGGTCAGACTTCCCTCCGGTGAAGTTCGCCTCGTTCGCCTCAACTGCGTCGCTACCATCGGTACTGTTTCCAATGTTGACCATGCAAACGTCATCATCGGTAAGGCCGGTAAGACCAGACATGCTGGCAGACGTCCTCATGTCCGCGGTTCCGTCATGAACCCCTGCGATCACCCGCATGGTGGTGGTGAAGGCCGTGCACCGATCGGTCGTCCGACTCCTGTAACTCCTTGGGGCAAGCCCACCAACGGTTACAAGACCAGAAGCAAGAAGGCAAGAACCGAAAAGTTCATTGTCAAACACAGAAACGGTAAATAAGATAGGAGGCAACGAATATGAGCAGAAGCCTGAAAAAGGGTCCCTTCGTAGAAGCAAAGCTGTTTACCAGAATTTGCGCAATGAACGACAGCGGAAACAAGCAGGTCATCAAGACTTGGTCCCGTGCTTCCACCATTTTCCCGGAATTCGTCGGTCACACGATCGCCGTTTACGACGGAAGAAAGCATGTCCCGGTATATGTTACCGAGGATATGGTTGGACACAAGCTGGGTGAATTCGCACCGACCAGAACCTTCAAGGGTCACGCCGGCACGAAGACCACCAACAACGGTAAATAATTAACAGATTCGCACCAAGCGAGAGGAGGAAAAAGAAACATGGAAGCTAAGGCATATCTGAAATATGCAAGAATTTCCCCGCGCAAGGTTTCGATCGTTCTCGACCTGATCCGTGGCAAGGACGTCGCAACCGCTATGGCGATTCTGAAGAACACAAACAAGATCGCTTGTGAATCTCTCGAAAAGCTGCTGGCAAGCGCGGTAGCAAACGCAGAAAACAACTTCGGCATGGATGTTTCCAAGCTGTACGTTTCCACCTGCTTTGTCACCCCCGGTCCCACACTGAAGAGAATCATGCCCAGAGCGCAGGGCCGCGCATATAGAATTTTCAAGAGAACCAGCCACGTTACGATGGTTGTTTCCGAAAAAGAATAATCTCAAGAAGGAGGTTAAACGTTTTTTATGGGTCAGAAGGTTAATCCGCACGGTTTACGTGTCGGCGTTATCAAGAACTGGGATTCCAGATGGTTCGTTTCCGACAAGCAGTTCGGCGACACCATTGTTTCCGACTATAATCTGAGAAAGTATCTGAAGAACAAGCTGTACAAGGCTGGCGTTCCCCAGATCGAAATCGAACGCGACAGAGAAAGAGTCAAGATCTTCATCCACTGCGCAAAGCCCGGTATCGTTATCGGTCGCGGCGGTGCTGAAATCGAAAAGCTCAGACTCGAATGCGAAGCAATCGTTAAGGCTCCCGTTTCCGTCAATGTTGTCGAAATCAAGAGCCCCGACCTGAATGCACAGCTCGTTGCTGAAAACATCGCAGCTCAGCTGGAAGAAAGAGTTTCCTTCCGCCGTGCAATGAAGATGTCCATCGGCAGAACGATGAAGCTCGGTGCAAAGGGTATCAAGGTTACCGTTTCCGGTCGTCTCGGCGGCGCAGAAATCGCGCGCAGCGAGCACTACCACGAGGGTACCATCCCGCTGCAGACGCTGAGAGCTGATATCGACTACGGCTTTGCAGAAGCATCCACCACTTACGGTAAGATCGGTGTTAAGGTTTGGATCTACAAGGGCGAAGTTCTCTCCGAAGTTGCTCGTACCATGACCGGTGCTGACGAACAGAAGGCACGCGAAAACAATGGCAGACGTGACAACCGCGGCCAGAGACGTGAC